>JAYVPZ010000129.1:0-9184 GCA_043757105.1 Aestuariivirga sp.
AAGGGGTCTTCAATTTTGTTAAAGGGCGCGCCTGCAAAAAACTGATCGGCACCATCGGAAAAATGTTTGGCTGCAGATAAAGCCAAATCTTCCTTGCCCTTAAAGTGATGAAAAAATCCGCCCTTGGTCAAACCCGCCGCAGAACAAAGATCATCAATGCTCGTATCCGCATATCCCTTGCTACGGATGACATGCAAAGCCGCATCGAGAATTTTTATTCGCGTTGGGTGTATAACACATTCCATACCAGCAACATACCGACTGGTTGGTATTAGTTAAGTGGCAAATGTTTTCACGTCGTTCCGGCCCATGGCCCATGGAACGCACCTTCTTCACCAACGCGCTCAAACCCATGTGCCCCAAAGAAATCACGCTGCGCCTGTATGAGATTGGCGGAGCCCCGCGCTTGCCGATACGTATCAAAATGACTCAGCGCATTCGACAATGCGGGCGCTGGTGCGCCAACCAATGCGGCCTGTGCAACAACAGCGCGAAGCGAGCCGTGCGACTCCTTCATCATTTTCATGAAAGCAGGTGCCATTAATAGATTACCCTTGCCGCCAGATTTAACAAAAGCCTGCGTAATTAACCCTAAGAACTGCGAACGAATAATGCAGCCTGCGCGCCAGATCTTGGCGATTGTCCCAAGTGGTAAGTTCCATTTAAATTCATTTGAAGCCTGTTCCATCACTGCAAAGCCCTGCGCATAAGCCGCAATTTTTCCAGCATAAAGCGCAGCTTCAAGTTGACGCAAAAATGCCGCTTTGGAATTTGGCGAGATTTTTTTGCGCGGCAACTTGTAAGCCTTTTCAGCAGCCGTGCGTTCGAGCTTCATTGAAGACAAAACACGCGCGTCAACGGCAGCCTCAATCGTTGAGGCAGAAACGCCCATCGTTTGCGATTCAATCACCGCCCATTTCCCCGTGCCTTTTTGGCCAGCTCGGTCAAGAATGATATCGACGATTGGTTTTTTGGCTTTGGTATCAATCACCGATAAAACCTCGGCCGTGATCTCGATCAAATAAGAATTGAGACGGCCCGTATTCCATTTCTTGAACACGGCAGCAATCTCAGCCGCCTTCATCCCCAAACCATCGCGCATCAAACCATAAATTTCGGAGATCATTTGCATATCGGCATATTCAATGCCGTTGTGAATGGTCTTCACAAAATGCCCCGCACCATTTTCACCAAGCCAAGCCGAGCAGGGCTCCTTTTTATATTTGGCGGCAACAGCGTCTAAAATTTTCTCAATGCGTTTGTATGATTCCTCTTTGCCGCCCACCATGATGGCTGGCCCATGGCGCGCACCTTCTTCGCCGCCTGAAATACCCATGCCAATATAAGTTAAACCAGAATCCTCAAGTTCCTTAAAGCGGCGCATCGTGTCGCGGAAATTAGCATTGCCTGAATCGATGATGATGTCATGCTTGGAAAGTCTTTCGCGCAGCAGACGAATTTCATTATCAACAGGATCGCCAGCTTTGATCAGAATAATGATCGGGCGAGGCGGGCGAATGGCTGCAACAAGTTCATCCAGATTATCGCAAGGGATAATATTTTTGGCCAGATCGCCTGCATTGTTAAAGAACTTATGTGTTACATCACGAGTGCGATTATAGACGGCAACTTTAAAACCTTTCTCAGCGATATTTAGCGCCAAATTCGAACCCATTACTCCAAGTCCAATCAATCCAATTTCAGCGTTTGACATGTTTTTTTCCCATTTGGTTTATAGGCTTTTATCATGCCTCAGTCATGCGATTGGCAAGATAAATATTTTCAATGCATTCAGGCGGCACAAGCGCTTGACCAATCGTTGCCCGCATGGTGAGTATTCATTCAAGAATTCACGAAAGCGCTCAGAATGCAAAAACCCACACTGTTGATGATCGGCCCTTACCCAGATTGGGAATTGCCTCTGCTCGAAGCCAGCTACAATGTGCTGAAACTCTGGGAGCAGACTGATAAGCCAGCCTTCATCGCGAAACACGCTGGTGAAATCCGCGCCGTTGCGACACGCGGCGATTTAGGTGCACCCGATGATTTGATGAACGCGCTGCCCAAACTCGAAATCATCAGCTTCTTTGGTGTTGGCCTTGATGCTATTGATTTAAGCCATGCCAAATCCAAAAATATCCGCGTCACCATCACACCAGATGTACTGACCTCAGACGTCGCTGACATCGCCATGGGCCTGTGCCTCGCCGTGGCCCGCAACATTCCTCAGGGTGATACCCATGTGCGAACTACTGCTTGGGCGAATGGCATGTTGCCCTTGGCCACGCGCATGACGGGAAAGCGCATGGGTATCATTGGCCTCGGCAATATCGGCATGGCCATAGCCAAACGCGCTGCCGCGTTTGATATGCCGATTGCTTATCACAACCGTAAAAAACGCGATGATGTGCCTTATCCCTATTGCGAAACCATTGAAGCCCTCGCCGCCCAATCTGATTTCCTTGTCGCCGTGATCCCCGGCGGCCCAAGCACACACGCCATGATCAGCTCCGCCGCCTTCATCGCACTTGGCAAAGACGGCTACTTCATCAACGTCGCGCGTGGTTCCGTCGTCGATGAAGAAGCGCTGCTCTATGCACTCGATAACAACGTCATTAAAGGCGCAGGCCTTGATGTTTATCTCAACGAACCAAAACCCGACCCGCGCTTCACCAAACTCAAAAACGTCGTACTCCAGCCCCATGTCGGCAGCGCCACTTATGAAACGCGCCGCGGCATGGGCCAATTGGTGCGCGATAATTTGGCAGCGCATTTTGCGGGCAAGCCCCTTTTATCGGCAGTGCTCTAAATGAAAGCCATCGTCATTTACCAAGCGATGGATTTGCGCATTGAAGACCGTGCGCCGCAAACATTAGAGCAAGGCCAAATTGAAGTCGCCATCAAACGCGGCGGCATTTGTGGTTCGGATTTGCATTATTATAAACACGGCGGCTTCGGCACCATTCGTTTGAAAGAACCCATGGTTCTCGGCCATGAAGTAGCAGGCGAAGTTATCAAGATCGGCGTAGGCGTGACGAATGTGAAAGTCGGAGACATCGTTGCGGTCAACCCCTCGCGCCCTTGTGGCCAGTGCATGTACTGCCAAAAGGGCCAACAAAACCATTGTCTCGACATGCTCTTTTACGGCAGCGCCATGCGCTTTCCCCACATCCAAGGCGCATTCCAACAAACACTGGTCGCCGAAGCGAGCCAAGCCCACATCATAGCCCAAAATGTGAGCATTGAAGAAGCGGCTTTCGCTGAACCCTTTGCTGTAACACTTCATGCCGTCGTCCGTGCTGGGTCATTAGCCAACAAACGCGTGTTAGTGACAGGCTGCGGCCCCATTGGCGCACTCGCCATCGTCGCCGCGCGCGTCCACGGCGCGCAAGAAATCGTCGCTACCGATGTCTCCGATTTCACCTTGGATCTCGCCGGAAAAGTTGGCGCTGACCACACCATCAACGTTGCCACCAACGCCGATTCCGTAACACCCTTTAAAGCCAATAAAGGATATTTCGACATCATGATCGAAGCATCCGGCAACGAGGCCGCACTTCATCTAGGTCTCGAAGTACTCAAGCCGCGCGGCACACTGATTCAGTTGGGCCTCGGCGGCAACATCGCACTTCCGCAAAATATGATAGTTTCAAAAGAAATCGAGATTAAAGGCTCATTCCGCTTCCACGAAGAATTCGCGCTCGCCGTCGACCTCATCAACAGTCGCCGCGTAAATCTAAAGCCACTGCTCACCGAAGTCATGCCCCTAGCCCAAGCCAAACAAGCTTTCGATTTAGCAAGCGACCGGAGCAGAGCGATGAAAGTGCAAATCGCGTTTTAAAGTTTGGGAAATGTAACCAACACAATCAAACCCGGTTGATTGTCGGCCAATTTCAGGTTCGCATCGTGAACATCAGAAATAGCCTTAACAGTGGCAAGGCCCAGTCCCGTGCCCGGAACATCGTGGCTGCGTTGCGGTCGGTGAAAAGGCTCAAGCACATCGCTTCTCTCTTCTAAGCTAAGTCCCGGCCCATTATCTGCAACAGTCAAACGAACACCGTCCGCACAGTGAGATGTTTTTACTGCAATTAAACTGCCGCGCGGCGTGTGCTTGATCGCGTTATCGATCATGTTCGAGATCAGTTGCTTCAAAAGCATTGCATCGCCAATAACGTTTGCATCAATCGCGTTTTGCAATGAAAGTCTCTGCACCTGCTCTTCGGCCACAGGCAAATGCAACCCGACAACCTCTTGCACCAGAACCCCAAGATCAACGGTTTCAAATTTGCCGCGCCGCTCACCAGCTTCGATCTGAGTAATGCGCAGCAAGCCGTTGAATAAAGCGATTACCTGATCCATTTCTCCAACGGCATCGATAAGCCCTTCACGTGTAGGCCTCGTCTTGCCCGTCATGCCCTCAAGCTTCTGCCGCAACCGTGTAAGTGGAGATTTCATTTCATGCGCCAAACTCCCGCTCATGCGTTTCATAGCCCCCATAAGACCAGTGGTTTGCTCCAGCATGCGGTTCACATTTTCAGCAAGCTGCTCAATGTCGTCGCCCCTGCCCTTGAGCGGAAGCCTTGTTGAAAGATCACCATCCGCAAAACGTTTCGTCGCCAAGACCATGTCATCCAATCGTCGCAATGAAATGCGGCTCATCAGCCACCCAAGGCCGAGCGACAAAACACAAATCACCCCCATGCCGATGCTCAGTACACGGATGAAAACCTCTTGCGCCTCGCCAAGGCCCAAAAGCTTTCGTCCAGTAACAATGGTCACATTGTCAATCTTTGCGCCATAAGCCAATAGTGGAAAAGCGTCGGCAGGGTCTGGATCAGCTCTCGGCTCAGCACCACTAGTGGTCCATTCGCGCCACCCAACAAAAGCCGGAGCGACTTGTGGGTCTCCACTCATTAAGCGCCCATCAAGGTCAAACACCGCATAGACAATTTCGTTTCTTAATGTCGCGTCGCCATCTACGCTTTCACTCATAACCGCTTGAAACGCCGCTTCATAATTGTTTCCCCCAGTGCGTTTCCACTCTTTTAGTAAATCAGATGATTGCTGTTCAATCTCAGCCCGCACCGGCCGCAACATTTCTTGGGTCAATTCGTAATAGAGCAGGGCCAACAAAATTGTGCCAGCCAACGCAAACAAACACGCCGCTAATGCAGCCGTGCGAAACGCCGTGCTTTTGAAGAGCCTAGGCCACATCAAACCGATATCCAGCACCGCGTATGGTTTTGATTAAAGCTTTGGCAAAGGGTTTATCAATCTTGGTGCGCAGACGGCTCATATGCGATTCTACCACATTGGTGCCTGGATCAAAATCTAGCTCCCACACCCGCTCCAACAACATCGTGCGTGTCACTATCCGCCCTCGGTTGCGCACCAGGTAATCGAGCAGCTGATACTCTTTTGCCACCAAATCAATCGTCTGTCCCGCTCGCATCACTGACCGTTCCAAATGATTTATCACAAGGTCGTCAAGCTGCGTTATGGTTTGCGCCCCATCATCTAGCGTCCGCCGCGATAGCGCCGCCACCCGTGCGCGCAATTCCGAAAACGCAAATGGTTTTTGCAAATAATCATCACCACCCGCCTCCAGGCCTTCAACGCGGTCATCAAGTCCGCCCAGCGCTGTCAAGAACAACACCCGCGCCTTGCAACCACCACTTCGGATTTGCTTCACAAATGAAAGCCCATCAAGCCCCGGCAACATCCGGTCAACAATCAAAATATCATAAGCTGAAATATGGATCATCTCGGTGGCCAAAGCAGCGTTGGCCGCCACATCCACAACATGCCCTTCCTCAGTCAAGCCCTTAGCCACATAGCGCGAGGCCTGTACATCATCTTCAAGAAGCAGAATTTTCATCGGTCATTGCCGTCCACGCTCAATCAAATCGATACTATCCAGTTCCTTAGGCCCCTGCAAAGCTCACTTCTTGAACAGCCGAAATCTCCAATACCCTACGAACCTTGCGGCTTGATGGAACGAAGATTGAATCGGCGTAATGTATCAGCACCATGATTCAAAATACCGGGCACAACCTTTTAAGCCGTCAATCCAGCGAAAGCCGGAACCCCGCTTCCACATCTCAATCTAAATCCTGCGCGACTGGGAACAGGGCCGCAAAGACGCGGCGGAGACTTCAATGAAAATAAGCTGATGGCCGTTTTGTTTGGAGATGGGGTCAATGCGGATCGTGATGAGGCCAAGTTTAGGCGAAGTAACAAAGTAAGGGAAAGGGCGGCAATATACAGAGCTCCCTAGTGCCGAATCCAAACCGCACCTTCCAATCCAATTTTAGCAAAATGTCTCGCTTTATAAGACTAACACCTGGCGAGCTTTGTATATTAACCAAATACTATGTCTTTTCCGAACTTAAGGCGAAGGATATCGCAAGCCAAGCGCAAAATTCGTATTTTTTCTCTATCGGCAATATTAATGCCTGCGAACCAACCCAGATAGAATTCGCGTGCATTTTTGCCAAGATCAGGCCGACCTGGATAGACTTCTGCTTTGGTTCGAGCAATGTGATTACGTGAGTTAGCAGGAGCTACCAAAGAGAGTGAGTGAGGCAAACTGGATTCGCATTTCGACAATGTAGTCAGAATGTCGATGAAGGCATCAACTGCTGATCTAGCTTGCCGTTTCACGCCAAATATCTCGTATTGAAACTTGCCTCTCAGATTCGCGATCTGAGGCTTTGTGACAATTGGTGCTGCTTTGGGTGGTTGTTCTCGATTGGACATGCGCAGGATTGTTTGACTTACGTTTTCCGCATCACCCGAGCGCATTGCCCAAAGAGCGAGAAGTGCATCCATCGTGAGGGGTACTGTGACGAGGTTCATGCGCATAACTCCATTTGTCGTTCTTCGCCAAATTTCAGCAGGCAGTGCATTGTCGATTTGGTCGCGTGATATGCTGTCACAAGATTTTCACCTGCAACAACCAATCTCTTGCCGCGTAATTTTCTGAGTTGTTGAGCTGCGTTCTTGAGTTCACGCTCAAGGGCGGCGCAGTCTCGTTCGAGAAAAATATAACCATCTTCGATTTCTGTTCCGAAATTTACAATCAATTCCGCTTCGGACATTGATAAGGCTCTTTGTGCTATGCGTTGCGCTGCATGTTTTGTGAGTTTGAGATGTGCCATATTTATTCTCCCAACCCGAATGTTGTGAGAAATTTTTCGCGAGATGCGCTTCCTTCATCTCGCAGCCATTTTGCCCGCTCTTCCTTTGAGAGTTTTAAGAATTCATATTCGTCTGCATCTTTATAAAGTGCTGCGTTGCCAGAAAGGATTTCATCTGTGGCTTTCTCGTCGCCTCCAGCGATTACTGAGGCAAGTGATTTACAGACGGAATATTCCGGCGATGAATGTGGAGACCAACCCTCGAATGAAGTATCTTCTTCAATTTCAATTGCTAAGCTTTCGATAAAGTCCGCAAATGGATTCTCAGTGGCTTCATCATAATCATTTGCAAGAAATGTTTCGGTTTCATCGCCAGAGATATTAGTCGCGAATAAATCTTCAGCCTCAATTGACTTACGCTCTGCTTCTATCGAGCTGTCGGCGTGCCAATTGTTGAACACTCGGCCAGCTAGGTGGCTGGCTGATAGTGAGCTAAGTTCAGCCGCGTTGCGTTCAATTGCAACCAATCGATCTGACCTGCGTTTGAGGCTTTGTTTTGCCGCCCAGCAAAACAGTAAGGGCGCAATTTCGACGATTTGTGATTGCGACACGTGATATTTTAGGGAAGCAAGGAAAAGTGCATTCCTTGCTTGATTTGAAACGCGAAGATTCAATTGCGACCGATTAAGCAGCAGGTCAATTTTGTCCAAGCTTTCTTCGCGAGGTGCAGAAGCAGATGCACCGGTCAGAAGTTCTGCAGATATCCCTAATGCCTTCGCCAACTTCTCGATCACATCATTTCGGTTTCGTTGTTTGCTACCGTTTTCGATGCGATGAATGGATTGGCGGTCAACACGCGACCATTTTGCCAGATCGTCGATGCTCCATTTCTTCTTTTCACGTTCGCTGCGCAGTACTTCTGGATTTATTCGGCTCATGACTGTTTCCTTTCTTATCTCCAACCTACCAAAATAGCTCAAGCATATCTATAGGCTTTTATGTTAAAATAAATACTAGTGCTTGAATTATTGAAAAAAAACGCCTATGAAAAGCACTAAAAGCAAAAAAAACCCGGAGTTGCCTCCAGGGTTTCGTGTTTTTTGTAGTGTCTGGGTCGGCGGGTCAAGCCCGCCGATGGAGTGGACTTAGAAAACTATGCCACCAGTTTGATTAGGTTTGTTGGGTGTGCGGGACAGTTTGCGCGTGTTGACAATGTGGACAAACCCAGTTGAACTCACTCATATCTAACTCGCCAGCGCCAATTGTGCTGATGGCTTTGGAACTTTTCTGCCCATATCTTGAGCTGCCTCTATCCAAACGGCGATTGCGCCTTGCACGTTGGTCAATGCTTCTTCGGGTGTTTCGCCATCGCTCATGCAGCCGGGCAAGTCTGGCACCGTGGCAACAAAGCCACCGCCATCTTCATCCTTCAATGGTTGAACAACAACCGGATATGAAAGTCGGCTCATTGCAGGCTCCTTACCGCATCAATGAATTTCACCAGATTTCTGATATATACAGGTTTGATCGGGCGTTTGAAAGGGACAGTCAAAATTTCGGTTAGCGATGGGTGGCTAACCTTGTAATGGGATGAGCCACCACGATGCGGTGAACAGTCAACTTCAAATTCTCGGCATAAAGCCTCCACATCAGCGATTTTCCAATCACTTTGTGGATTGCGCCGCATGGCTTCGAGTCTTTTGCTCATCGTGTCCTCCGACAATATGTCGGTCTATTCAATCGTAGTTGATCTGGTGATTTGTCAAGAGCCGTCTTGAACAACAAAAAAACCCGGTGTTGCCACCGGGGTTCTGTTCGTTCGTATGGTTGCTTGGATTAAAAATCCATACCGCCCATGCCGCCGCCGCCCATGCCGCCTGGCATGGATGGAGCGCTGTTCTTTGGCTTTTCAGCAATCATCGCTTCTGTCGTGATCAACAGTGAAGCAACTGATGCCGCGTCTTGCAGGGCCACGCGCACAACCTTGGTTGGATCGATGATGCCAGCGGCGATCATATCCACATATTCTTCGGTTTGTGCGTTGA
>JAYVPZ010000130.1:0-9153 GCA_043757105.1 Aestuariivirga sp.
GCGGTCAAACCCAAGGTCGCCGCAATAGGCCAAGATGTGAACTTGTGGCATGCTCATCGCCACGCAGCAAGAGAGTCCAGCCAATATTAAAATAGCCTGCAAATAATTCGTGCCCTTTGCCCCTTGGGCAGTCGCCGCCGCACTTGGCCTCTCAACCAATGAAGCCCGCTCGCGTAACATTAGCGACAATGGAACCATGATCACAACGCAAACCGCTCCGATGAACATAAACGCCGAACGCCAACCATAGTTTTGTGTGAGATATGTCAAAAGTGGAGGCCAAATTGTGCCTGCCAAATAATTGCCCGATGCAACAATGCCAACAGCAATGCCGCGCCGCTTTTGAAACCACAAAGATACATCAGCAACCAGCGGGCCAAATGTCGTGCCACTTCCCAGCGCACCAATGATGCAGGCAGAAGCCGCCACATAACTCCAATAATTTGGCGCAAATGCTGCTGCAAAAAATCCAACGCAAAGCATCACACCGCTCATCATCATGGGAATCATAATGCCAAATTTGTCGGCCAACTTGCCAGAAAGGATGCCACCAAACGCAAACCCAAGCATTGTCATGGTGTAGGGGAATGAAGCGCCTGCGCGGTCAACATGAAAGTCAGCCTGAATAAAAGGCAAAACCACCACACCGGCCCAAAGCCCAATGCCACCTGTCGTCGCAAGCGCAATTGAAGCTGCAAGACGGATCCAAGAATAACGACTATCGGGAAGATGATTCATTGTATCTCGATACTGGATTTTACAAAGTGAGGGCAGTGCCAAATATGTGAATCATTTGCCACCAACGCCGTCATTCCCGCGAAGGCGGGAAACCAACTTCTGGCAAGGTATGCTGGTTAAAGTTGGATTCCCGCCTTCGCGGGAATGACGGAATCCTTGGATCGAAGCGATTCCTTAAAACCCTTACTGGTGAGTCTTACCCACTGTAAACTCACCGGTCCGAATGCGTTCTGGCAAACGCTCGCACATCACGGCAACAGGCTCTTCACCATAGGTGGCAATCATGTCCGACAGTGACGCGAATATCGCAGCAGTGGCAATCGCGTCAGGGTCAAGCCCATCGTAAATTGCTTCTTCCCACGCTTCGAGAATATAGCGCAGCGCCATTTGTTTGGCTTCTTGCGGCGGCAATTCGGCAATTTGGTCTTCGGTTAATTTATACATGAAACTCAACTTATACGCCGCTGCTGAGCCCACCTCAGTTGCGTTAATTTACATTAACATTTGAATCCGCCACGGCGAGTCGAACCTTAAGAGAAGGTTAACGCCGATCTTAAACTTTGAACTAAAGCTTTAAGAGTTGTTGAGATTCTGCAATGGCTTGCGTAATATTAGGGGCCAGTTCCAAAGAGGCCAATACCTGTGGATAAACCCACGCAACCTCGGCAGCATCGCTGGAGGCAATGGCTTCGCCTGAAACATAACGTCCTGCAAAACACGTAATTGAATATATCACATCTTCGCCCCGCTTGATTTCAAAGGGCCCCATCTGTTTAAAAAGTTCAGCCCGCACATTTGTTTCCTCAAACAATTCGCGAACCGCCGCAGCCTCTGCCGTTTCGCCCACTTCAATCTTCCCACCCGGAAAGCTCCACAAACCTTTGCCCGGCGGCTTGCCCCGCTTGATCAACAGCACTTGGCCGTCTCGCCAAATGCAGGCAGATGCTCCTAGAATTGGTTGTGTCATATCGCTATTGTCGCCTCATGTGTGGTCTCTATAGTTTTCGGAAATCGGTTGATGAAGCAAGGGCTTTGTTCAAATATTTGGAACAACCCATTTTCCCGCCGCGTGAATATGTAACGCCGGGAAGCCCGATTGCCATCGTGCGTAACGGCCCAGACCATCAGCGCCATTTTGAATTGGTGCGCTGGGGGTTTGTTCCAAGCTGGGCCAAAGAAATTCAGCCCCGGCCCTTGATTAATGCGCGCAGTGAAACGGTCTACGAAAAACCCAGCTTCAAAAACGCCATCCGCCGCCGTCGTTGCCTGTTTCCGACAGATGGCTTTTACGAATGGGAAGGCGATGTGCCCGGCAAAAAGCGCCCCTATTTCATTCACCGCCCAGATAACGGCCTGTTTGCCTTTGGCGGCATCTGGGAACATTGGCAGAGCGCTGATGGTTCGGAGCTTGAAACAGCGGCCATGCTGACCACTGATGCCAATCTCGTCATCGCCACCATCCACGATCGTAGCCCAGTTGTGATTCACCCAAAAGATTTTGACCGCTGGCTTGATGGCGCGGAAGAAAATGTGCGTGACTTGCTCAAACCACCGCCCGATGATTACTTCACCATGGAACCTACAACAATCGCCCGCAACTCACCGCCACCGAAGCCAGCGCCACCAAAATCGCAATTGGATTTGATTTAGGCAACACTCCCCTTATAACCGTCATTCCCGCGAAAGCGGGAATCCAACTTCAGTTCAAGCCCGCTTTAGAAAGTTGGATTCTCGCCTTCGCGGGAAAGACGCATCAGTGGGTAACGTTCGTAACTTTTGAAATGAAATACATGACCAAACATCTCCGCATCCTCCAACCTCACAAAAACATCTACGCCTATTACGATGGTCGCGTAGCTGGCTACCGCTTTATGGAGCAAGATAATTGGGTTGATAATGGTGCACTGTCACTGGGCATTGCCAGTTATGCCATTGTCGATGGACATGAAGCGTTGGTTTATGACACGCATTGTTCAAACGACTACGCCAAATCTATTCGCGATCACCTTACAAGTATCGGCATCACAAAAATTACCGTGCTCCTCAGCCATTGGCATCTTGATCATGTAGCAGGGACTGAGGTTTTCAAAAACTGCACCATCATTTCAAACCAACGCACTGCCGATTATTTAGCAAAGCGCAAAACGGCAATAGAAGACGGAACTAACCATGGCTTGCCTGCGATCAATCCCTTGATCATGCCTACGCAAACCTTTTCGAAATCGATGAACTTCAAGTTAGGTGCGCTCAATCTGCAATTCCTAGAATTCAATATCCATAGCGATGACGCAACTGTTATCTGGATCGCAGAGCAGGGCGTCTTACTGGCGGGCGACACCATGGAAGACACAGCCACCTATGTCGCCGAGCCCGAACACATGAACACGCATCTCGCTGATCTCGACCACATCTGGGCACTCACCCCTACGCATATCCTGCCAAACCATGGCCACCCTGATGTGATTGCAAAAGGCGGCTACGGCAAAACCCTCATCCGCGCCACCCAACAATATATCCGCATGTTGAAACGCATGGCACACGAGCCAGACTTGCGCGACCAACCCTTGCGCCAAATTATTTCCGGCCCGCTTGAAGCCGGCTGGGTGAACTATTTTGAGCCTTACGAGGCAGTGCATAAATCGAATGTGGAATTGGTATTGAAGTCGAAGTTGAATTAGGCGGGTGGCAAAACCTTGCCCGGATTCATAATGCCCTTCGGATCAAGCATGGCTTTCACCCCATGCATCATATCCAATTCCACAGGCGACTTTATCCGCAGCATATCATCACGCTTCAATTGCCCAATGCCGTGTTCAGCGCTGATTGAGCCACCATGTTTCAGCACCACATCAAACACCACCCAATTCATGGCGTGCCATTGATTCAAAAATTTCTGTTTGTTCATGCCCACGGGTTGCGTGACATTAAAATGCATATTGCCATCGCCCATATGGCCAAAGCACATGACGCGGGCATCGGCCATAAATCCGTGCACCGCTGCCGTTGCCTCATCAATAAACGCCGGAATATGTGACACAGGCACAGACACATCATGCTTGATCGAGCCTCCTTCATGGCGCTGTGACTCAGGCATCAATTCACGAATGGCCCAAAGCGCTTGGCGCTGCGCATCAGATTGCGCGATGGTTGCATCAGTCACAATCCCAAGCTCCATCGCCTTTTCTAAAATCATTTCAAAATTGCCCGGCACAGCATCAGCCAATTCAGTCAACACAAACCAAGGCGATGGTGAGGTGATTGGATTGGTGATGCCCATATGCTTCACCGTAAAACACAGCGCAATTTCTGGCATTAACTCAAACGCCACAGCGCGATTGCCACTTTCGTTTTTCACCAGCGCCAACAAATCAATTGCAGCTTGAGGAGAGGGCACGGCGATGAACGCCGTATCGTTGCGGCGTGGCTTGGGATAGAGTTTCAACACCGCAGCAGTGATGATCCCAAGCGTGCCTTCCGCGCCGATGAACAGGTTCTTCAAATCATAACCGGTATTATCTTTGCGCAGTTTTTTGAGCCCATTCCAGACGCGCCCATCGGCCAACACAACCTCAAGCCCCAAACACAAATCGCGCGTATTGCCATAAGCCAGCACATTTAAACCGCCCGCATTGCTCGAAAGATTGCCGCCAATCCGGCACGATCCTTCAGAGGCAAGACTCAAAGGAAAAAGCCGATCAACCGCATCTGCAGCATTCTGCACATTTTTCAAAATGCATCCCGCTTCAACAGTCATCAAATAATCATCAGCGTCCACCGAAATAATCTTCGTCATCCGGTCAAGCGATAACAAAACCTCAGGCCCCGTGGGCATCTGACCGCCGACTAATCCGGTGTTGCCAGATTGCGGAACAATGGCCGTGTTTGTCTCAAACGCAATCTTCATAATGCGCGAAACTTCATCGGTGTTGGCGGGCCGTAACACCAGCGGCGAAGTGCCCGGCCAAAGATCGCGCCATTCGCGCATATAGAGGGCCATGTCGGATGTGCTGCTAATGGCATTTTTTGTGCCGACGACATCGATGAAGCGTTGTAGGGTTTCTGCTGAGGGCATCATCGCGGAACCGCCGCGCGTTTCAGGCGATCATTTATCGCTTCGCCCAAGCCAGCCATCGGAATTGGCGCAACTGCAATGCGTTGTGGCTTCAACGAATCCAACTCATGCAACATGCGAAATAGATTTGCAGCAGCTTCAACCACATCACCCGAAGGCGAAAGATTGTGCGCACTCTCAAATTTTCCAAATCCCAAATAAGCGTCTCCATTCAGCGGAGCCTCAGCATTCAACCGCATCGCCGCATGCGGCGCATAATGACTTTCCATTTGCCCCGGTGAATGCATCACGCCACCAATTGCATCAAGCAATTTAAAATCCAGAGCATCTTCAATAACCTCACGCGCCAATCCTCCGGGCCGAAGCAACGTTACCTTGCCGTCAAGAAAACTCACAACAGTTGACTCAACTCCAACTGCACAAGGCCCACCATCTAAAATCATCGAAACCTTTTCTCCCAAACCATCTCGCACATGCTGCGCCGTTGTTGGGCTAATACGCCCCGAGGGATTGGCCGACGGTGCGACAACAGGCTTTCCCACCGCTCGCAATAATTCCAAAGCAACAGCATGCTGCGGCACACGAATAGCAAGCGACGGTAGCCCAGCCGATGCCAACAAAGAAACATCACACGTGCTCCAGCGCGGCACCACCAATGTCAAAGGCCCCGGCCAAAACCGTGCTGCAAGTTTCAAAGCATCAGCCGAAAACTCACCCAACGCAAAAGCCGCCTCAACATCAGCCACATGCGAAATCAAAGGATTAAACGTTGGTCGCCCCTTGGTCGCATAAATGCGCGCTACAGCTTTATCATCGGTCGCCAGCGCCCCAAGCCCATAAACCGTCTCGGTTGGAAACCCAACCAACTGCCCACCCAAAAGCAGGTCGGCGGCTTTTGAAATATCTTGGTCACTGATCATGAAAGCCCTATAGCATCACATAAAATTTTCGGCTACCCAGCACCCATGTCAACTTTTGTTTTCTCCCACCCCGCCAGCATGGCCCATGTGACCCCCGATGGCCACCCCGAGCGGATTGACCGGATTCGCGCCGTTCATGATGTTTTGCGCTCGCCGCATTTCAAATCCATTGTCAATCGCGAAGCGCCTTTGGGCCGCGCTGAAGACATCATCCGTTGCCACACAGAAGAACATTATCAGCGCATCTTAAGCGCAGCCCCCGAAGAGGGGTTCGAGTATCTGGACTCCGACACAGTTATGTCTCCCGGAACTTTGGCTGCTGTGCTTCGCGCCGTGGGCGGGGCCACAGCTGCTGTCGATGCCGTCTTCAAAGGTGAAGCGCAAAATGCATTCCTCGCCATGCGCCCGCCCGGCCACCACGCCGAACATAACCGCGCCATGGGTTTTTGCTTTTTCAACCATGCCGCCATCGCCGCTTTTTACGCACGTGCTAAATACAACGCGTCACGCGTGGCTGTGATCGACTTCGACGTGCACCACGGCAACGGCACGCAGGATATTTTCTGGTCCGATAGAAATATGTTCTACGGTTCCACCCACCAGATGCCGCTTTATCCGGGCACAGGGGCTGTGAGCGAAACAGGTGTTGGAAACATTTTCAATGCACCCTTACGTGCGGGCGATGGCGGCCCACAATTCCGCGAGGCCATGACCAACAAAATCTTGACGAACCTCAATGCCTTCGAGCCAGATCTTGTGATCATCAGCGCTGGTTTTGACGCCCATGTGCGTGATCCCCTAGGCAGTTTGGAATTGGTTGAGGAAGATTTTGCTTGGGCAACACTTCAGTTAATGGAAATTGCTCAAACCCATTGCGATGGCCGCGTTGTTTCTATTCTTGAAGGCGGCTATGATTTGCAAGGATTGGCGGGTGGCGTTGGCGCTCATCTGGCCGCCCTCATGCACGGTTCGGCCATTATGGGCGATGAAGATGAATATGAACAAGACGAGGAAGACTAAATATGGCTGAAGAAGCAGAAATCAAATCCTTGTCGTTCGAAAAGGCCTTGGCCTTGTTGGAAGAGATCGTGGCCAAGCTTGAATCAGGCCGTGTTGATTTGGAAGAATCGATCAAGATTTACGAGCGTGGCGAAGCTCTGCGCAAACATTGCGAAACTAAGTTGGCCGAAGCCGAAGCCCGCATTGAAAAAATCACACTTGGTGCAAACGGCAAACCAACAGGCACAACACCACTGGACGTCGATTGATCCGCCAACGTTTAGATGAAGCCTTGGTTGCCCGCATGATTTATCCAAGCAGGGCGAGGTCCCGCGATGCTATTCTGCGCGGGCTTGTTCAAGTCGATGGTGAACCCGCTCGCAAACCATCGCAAATGGTTTTGAGGGATGCAAAATTAACAATAACAGATGAAGGCAGCCAATATGTTTCCCGTGCTGCATTGAAGCTTGTTCACGCGCTCAATCATTTTGAGATCGAAGTAAAAGATTGCGAATGCCTCGACATTGGTGCGTCAACAGGCGGCTTCACCGAAGTGTTGCTTGAACGAGGTGCTAAACACGTGTTCGCGATAGATGTCGGGCACAGCCAAATGATGCTGCAAGATGAGCGCATTACTTTGCATGAAGGTTTAAACGCGCGGGATCTCGAAGCCGAATATATTTCCGATAATGTGTCGCTGATCACCTGTGATGTGAGCTTCATTCCGCTTCACATCGCACTACCGCCTGCATTGAACTTGATGAAGAGTGGTGCTCAAATCATAGCACTCATCAAACCACAATTCGAAGTGGGCAAAGATGGCGTTGGAAAGGGCGGATTGGTGAAAGATAAAAACGCCTATGAGCGCGTAAACGAAGAAGTATCCATTTTTCTGAGTTCAAGCGGATGGTCTGTACACGGAATAATCCCGTCACCTTTCGAAGGTGGCGACGGGAACGCAGAATTTTTGATTGCCGCGCGTAAGCTATGAGTTAAGCGCTTTAACTTTCAATCTATAAGCATGAAGCAACGGCTCGGTGTATCCATTGGGCTGGGCTTCACCTTTAAAAATCAAATCGCAAGCCGCCTGAAAAGCCAAGGAGTTGTCAAAATTATCAGCCATCGGACAATAGAGCGCATCATCTGCATTCTGCGTATCAACCACTTTCGCCATGCGCTTTAAAGTTTCCAAAACTTGGGCCTTTGTGCAAACGCCGTGTTTCAACCAATTCGCTATGTGTTGCGACGAAATGCGCAACGTCGCGCGATCTTCCATCAAGCCCACATTGTTGATGTCTGGCACTTTGGAACAACCAACACCTTGGTCAACCCAACGCACAACATAACCGAGCAGGCCTTGTGCATTGTTATCTAGCTCCTTTTGAATATCATCAGCACTCCAATTGGGCCGCTGAACGATGGGTACAGAAAGAATATCATCGAGTTTGGCACGCGATCGACCTCGTAACGCCTCTTGAACTGAACTGACCGACACCTGATGATAATGCGTGGCATGCAATGTGGCGGCTGTGGGCGAGGGCACCCAAGCCGTGTTTGCACCTGCTTTTGGATGCGCAATTTTCTGCTCCATCATCGCGGCCATTCGATCGGGCATTGCCCACATGCCCTTGCCGATTTGCGCTTTGCCGGGCAGATGGCAAGCTAAGCCAATATCAACATTCCAATTCTCATAAGCCTGAATCCAAGTGGCGGATTTCATGTCGCCTTTACGCAACATCGGACCCAAATTCATGGACGTGTGAATTTCATCACCCGTGCGATCTAAGAAGCCTGTGTTGATAAAAACCACACGTTCTCTTGCTGCGCGAATGCATTCTTTCAAATTTATAGTTGTGCGGCGTTCCTCATCCATAATACCAATTTTCAAAGTGTTGGGCTTCATACCGAGAGCCGCCTCCACACGAGCAAATATCTTGCAAGCAAAAGTCACTTCATCCGGCCCATGCATTTTTGGTTTCACAATATAAACTGAACCGATGCGCGAATTCATACCCTTGTCATGCAACGCGATTAAGCCGGTGATCATCGCGTCCATAATGCCTTCCGGCACCTCATGGCCCTCAGCATCGACAATGGCGGGGCTGGTCATGAGATGACCAACATTGCGTACCAGCATCAGTGACCTACCATGAAGAGAGAAAGGTTTTCCATCTTGCCCGATATATTGCCTGTCGGAATTCAGTTTGCGCTCAAAGGCCTTTCCATTTTTTGTAATGGTCTCAGCCAAATCACCATTCATCAGCCCAAGCCAATTGCGGTAACCCAAAACTTTGTCTTCAGCATCAACCGCTGCAACAGAATCTTCAAAATCCATAATGGTGGTCAGGGCAGACTCTAAAATCACATCGGCTATGCCGGAGACATTAAATTTCACTTCAACATGCAAGCCATTGTGTTTCAGTA
>JAYVPZ010000131.1:0-2358 GCA_043757105.1 Aestuariivirga sp.
TAAGCCATTTCATTGAGTTTCGGCACATTGATTTCTTGCGCCTTTGGAATGGCCGAGAAATATTTGCGGTGGGTGGTTTCATCCCATTCAAAGAAGTTGGTTTCGTTTATAGAGTTGCGTGCCACGCAATATGAAACGCCTTGCAAATATTTTGCAATCTCGCCAATTTCATCAAGCGAAGCGATAGATGGCCCGACGACATGCATCAGGCCTAAATTAAACACACCGTTGCGCGCAGCTTCAAGAATGCCAATGCGTTCAAACAAATCCAAAGCGTAAGACAAATTGCCAGCTTTAAAATCGACAACGGTCACCGGCACATTGGCGGTTTCCATGGTGTCGAGAACTTTCATCTGATCGGCCACATGCGTCAAATCAATGATTTCTGTTATCGCCGGATAGAAGCGTTTTAAAGAACCACGAGGGTTTTCGGTGTCGAATGCTCTGGTTAAAATATTTTTGCGCGCAAAATAGTCGAGTAATACGCGGGACATTGTGGTTTTGCCCACGCCGCCTTTATCGGCACCGACGAGAATGAGTGTTGGTTTCATTTATATCCCCTCTTTGAATTTCGCATCTGATTTGGCAATTCCGCTCGCTTTGTATCACGGGTTTTGCACTGAGTACACAAAATGAAATGATCGTTTTAAAGAATCGACATTTGTCTTAAGCTATTCGGCATTGGAGAGTAATCATGACGCTTTTGTATTTTGGCATTTTACTTTTTAGCGGCAGTCACCTGTTTTCGGTTTTGTTTCCGGCGGTGCGCAACAGGCTTAAAGCGTGGTGGGGCGAAGCCAAGTATAAGGGCATATATTCGTTGGCCTCAGTTGCTGGCATCGCCCTTATGATTTGGGGTTATTCCCAGACGCGCGACAATGGCGAGATGCTTTATGCGCCGATGACGGGTGCCAAACACATTACAATGTTGCTGGTGCTGTTGGGTTTCATCAGCATTTCAGCGTTCCACGGCAAAGGTTATATCAAGAAGTGGCTGCAGAATCCGTTTTCGATTGGCGTCAGTCTTTGGGCGATAGGGCATCTTCTGGCCAATGGAAAAACGCCCGTTGTTTTGATTTATCTGACTTTCCTCATTGTTTCGGTGCTCGATATTGTAGCCAATATGGCGCGGGGCAACCGTGCAGTTTTCGAGCCACGCATAAAGTCAGACGTCTTAGCAGTCGTCGTCGGGTTGGTGATTTATGCGCTGCTGCTGTTGCTGTTTCATCCCTATGTGATTGGGGTGAGGGTAGTCGGCTAAGTTAGAACTCAACATCATCATTGTTCAGATTAAATCGTCGAACATGATGATGGCGGGCCATGGTTAATCATCAAACGCCAGTGCTGTTGCCCGCAAACGCTGCAACGAGTATGTTAACGACATGTCCCAACACACCATTCAAAAACGCATCACCGCCCCAGACATTCGCGCCCGTAAAGGTGGGGAGCCGATTGTTTCGCTCACCTCTTATCACGCCCACACGGCGGCTATTGCCGATAAATATGTGGATTTCCTTTTGGTAGGTGATTCATTAGGCATGGTGATGCACGGGTTTGAAACCACTTTGCCCGTGCCTTTAGAACTTATGATCATGCATGGCCGCGCTGTAACCCGCGGTGCAAAACGCGCATTGGTCGTGGTTGATATGCCCTTTGGCTCTTACGAAGAAAGCCCGGCCCAAGCGTTTCGCAATGCGGCGCGGGTGATCAAGGAAACTGAATGTGGGGCCATAAAACTCGAAGGCGGCAAGCGCATGGCTGAGACGATTGATTTTTTGACCCAGCGCGGCATCCCCGTGATGGCGCATGTCGGTTTAACGCCGCAATCGATCAATGTGCTCGGCGGTTTCAAAGCGCAGGGGCGCGAACGCGCAGGTTGGCCGATAATAGAAGAAGACGCACGCATGGTGACCGAAGCTGGAGCTTTTGCTGTTGTCTTGGAAGCAGTGGCCGAACCCTTGGCCGCGAAAATTACAAAATCGATTGAAATCCCCACAATCGGCATTGGCGCATCTGCGGCATGTGATGGCCAAATTTTGGTGATGGAAGATATGTTGGGTCTTTCCCCGCGCATTGCCAAATTTGTGAAAGAATTTGGCAAGGTGGGCGTGGCCATTGAGGGAGCGATCAAGCTCTATGCCGAGGAAGTTCGAACGCGGCAATTTCCCACGCCAGACAACACTTATGATGTAAAAGACTAAAAGGCTCAGGTTTGAATTGCCTTGATTTGGCCGCGTGGCTGCTCTACGTGGCCATTACAAATTACGGAGCACTCAACAGTGTCTGATACTGACGAATCATTATTCCGCGAAGTGGACGAAGAGGTCCGCCAAGATGAATATAAAAAAATCTGGGATC
>JAYVPZ010000132.1:0-9111 GCA_043757105.1 Aestuariivirga sp.
CTGACATTGACCAAACGTGATTTCAATTTCATGGGCTTTGCGCCATCGGTGAATTATTCATATACGTTGAACCAGAGCAACATCGCGTTTTTCGATTATGACTCTCACGCCGTCAACTTCAACCTGACCAAAGATTTCTGATGGTTGCCCCAAGCCTCGAGCTTGGCTAAAGCTCCACCCATGCGTTTCAAATCTGGCAAAGACTTTAAATCCCTTCCCTCCAAAGCCGTAACCGTTTTGGGCATGTCGGGCGTTGGCAAAACCACTTTGTCGGCCTTATTGCAAAACCATAGCTGGTTTCAATATTCCGTCGATTACCGCATCGGCACGCGCTATATGGACGAGCACATCGTCGATAATTTCAAACACGAGGCGATGACCAATCCTTTTTTATGTGAGCTGCTGCGCTCGGATTCAATCTACATCCGCTCTAACATCACCTTCCACAATTTGTCGCCACTTTCCACCTATCTGGGCCGCCCCGGCAATCCAGCAAAGGGCGGCATTCCATTTGCAGAATATCGCCGCCGCCAAAATCAGCACCGTGACGCTGAGATTAAAGCACTGCTCGATGTGCCCGAATTTATCGAACGCGCTGGTGAGATTTATAAATATCAAAACTTCATCTGCGATTCCGGGGGCAGCCTGTGTGAAGTGGTAAATTTGGGTGACGTGGCCGACCCTGTTCTAAAATCATTAAGCGACAACACTGTTTTGCTTTGGATTGAGGGTACACCCGAACACACCACCATGCTGGTAGAGCGCTTTCGCAAGCAGCCAAAACCCATGTATTACCAACCTGAATTCTTGAAGGTAAAATGGACTGAATACAAAGAGCTGCATAAAATTGAGAATGATGATGATGTAGATCCTGATGGTTTTGCCGTCTGGGGCTTTGAGCAATTGCTGCACCACCGCATTCCACTCTATAAAAAGATCGCGAATAAATATGGTTATACCATGCAGATGGCTGATGTGCCTTCCATCAAAACAGAGTCTGATTTCGTAAACCACCTCGCTTCAATAATCGACAAAGCTTAGGCCATGCCCATTCGCATTCCCAACGAGTTGCCCGCGCGCCGCATTCTTGAACAAGAAGGCGTCATGATCATGGACGAGTCAACGGCCAACCGTCAGGACATTCGTCCGTTGCGTATTGGATTGCTTAACTTGATGCCGAACAAGATCAAAACTGAAACACAGTTTGCACGTCTTGTTGGTGCCAGCCCGCTGCAAGTTGAATTGTCATTGATCAAGATCACAAACCACACCCCAAAAAACACATCCCAAGAACATATGTTGGCGTTTTATGAAAGCTGGCAAGACATCAGGGAACAACGTTTTGACGGTTTGATTATCACAGGTGCGCCTATCGAACTCTTACCGTTTGAAAATGTCACCTATTGGGAGGAACTCAGCCACATTTATGAATGGACACAAACTCATGTGCATTCCACATTCAATGTGTGTTGGGCCGCACAGGCTTCATTGTTTCATTTCCACAAAGTGCCAAAGCACGAGTTGAAGCAAAAAGCCTTTGGCATATTCAGCCATCACAATTTGAAACCATCATCCACGCTTTTGCGCGGTTTCTCTGATGATTTCGCCATGCCAGTTTCGCGTTGGACTGAAAATTTGAAATCCGAATTACCGTTCGACAAAAATCTTGAAGTATTGATGGAGTCAGATGAGGTGGGTCTGTGCCTCGTCAATGATCCAGTAAAACGCCAAATCTATATGTTCAATCACATTGAATATGACACCAACTCTTTGGGCGAAGAATATGGCCGTGATGTTGAAGCAGGCCGTGCCATCACGATGCCCGCCCATTATTTTCCGCAGAATAATCCAAAATCCTCCCCTCAGAACCGCTGGCGTAGCCACGCCCATTTGTTGTTCGGAAATTGGATTAATGAGCTTTACCAAACCACACCATTTGATTTGAAGAATATTGGCTAGGCCTGAAGTCCAATAAATTCGCTTGTTTTCCAGCATTTAACCCCCAATTATGCAACGATACGAACAAGGGGCGTTAGCGTTTGAAATTCAGCGACATCATAGACGAAACTAAACTGGCCGCAGGCGGATTGTTGGATTTCGCCACGGGCCTAACCCAGCCAACTTTGCGCTTGGGAGTCACCGGTCTATCGCGCTCCGGCAAAACTGTCTTCATTACGGCGCTTGTCCACGCGTTGTTAAAGAATGCTCGTATGCCCGTATTTGAAGCCCACACCCAAGGGCGCATTACACGAGCCTATTTGGAACCCCAGCCGGACGATGACTTGCCGCGTTTTTCATATGAAGAACATTTGAAGGTACTAACTGCCGAAGAGCGCCATTGGCCCGAAGGAACTAGGCGCATCAGCCAGTTGCGCTTAACTTTAGAGTATGAACCCCAAAGTTTCTTCGCACGCAATTTCGGCAGCGGCAAACTTCATATCGACATTGTGGATTATCCCGGTGAATGGCTTCTGGATTTGCCATTGATCAATCTCACCTATCAACAATGGAGTCACAACACAATTGCAGCAAGTCGTTTAGCACCACGTGCGGCCGTGGCACGAGATTGGTATGCGCATTTGCAAAAACTAGATGCCACGGACGCTGCAAATGAAATAGAGGTACAAAAATCTGCAGAACTCTTCACTTCCTATCTCGCAAGTTGCCGCAAAGATGAAATCTCACTTTCAACTCTGCCACCGGGCCGATTTCTATTGCCGGGTGATTTGGCAGGCTCGCCACTTCTCACCTTCGCACCACTTGATGTTCTGCCAGATACAATGTTCCAATCAGGCTCGCTCGGTGCGTTGATGCAACGCCGCTATGACTCGTATGTTTCGCGCGTGGTGAAGCCTTTTTTCTTTGGTCATTTTGCACGATTAGATCGCCAGATCGTTCTGGTGGATGTATTAACCGCACTTAATGCTGGCTCAAAAGCCGTCGAAGATTTGCAAACCGCTTTAACCGATGTAATGAGCAGCTTCCGGCTTGGTGCAAACAATTTAGCCACCACACTGCTAGGCCGCAAAATTGAAAAAATACTCTTCGCCGCAACTAAAGCCGATCAACTGCACCACACCAGCCATGACCGTCTTGATGCTATTTTGCGTTTGCTTGTAAATGACGCGGCAACCAAAGCCGAATTCGCCGGAGCAACTTTTGATGTGGCCGCACTTTCCGCCATTCGTTCTACGCGAGAAGCATCCGTGAATGTAAAGGGCGAAGACTTGCCGTGTATCGCGGGCATACCACAAAATGGTGAAAGCATCGGCGATACAAAGTTTGATGGCAAATCCGAAGCCGCAATTTTTCCGGGTGATTTGCCACTTGATCCCCAAGCCGCTTTAGACGGAAGTTTAGAGGGTAAGCTCAAATTCCTGCGCTTTCGCCCACCGCTTTTGAATGGCGCAACATTCCCTCACATCCGCTTAGACCGCGCGCTCGAATTTTTAATCGGAGATCGCTTTCCATGAATACAAAGTCCGATCACCGCGCACCACAAGCCTTTAAGTTGGAACAAGAAACGACAACCAAAAAAACCAAGCCAACAAAAATAGAATTTGCCCCAGAAGAGCCTGAGCAAGAATTGGCTACCATACCAGTTCTTGCCGAGCAACGCGTTGCAATGCGACCACGTTGGGGTTTCATATTCATCTCAGCCTTAGCATCACTCTTTGCGTTATGGCTTGGACTGACGGCCACGCAAATTGTCGAAGACTTTTTCGCTCGTTCGCCATTCTTAGGGTATGTAGCTCTGATCGTTGCTAGCGTTGCAGGCTTTGCAGCACTCGCCATTATTTTCCGCGAAATCTGGGGCCTGTTTCGCTTGCGCCGCATTGAGAGGTTGCAACGCGCTGCCAGCCACGCATTGAACCAAGATGATGCGACTTCAGCTGATCTTGCGGTCTCAGGTCTTAAAAGGCTCTACGCAAACCGGGCCGACTCCGCTTGGAACTTGAAAAACCTGAACCTCCACAGCGATGACATTATGGACCCGCGTGACCGCGTGCGTCTGGCGGAGCGCTATCTTGTCGATCCACTCGACGAAGCAGCACACCGTATCATTGCCAAGCGCGCGCGCCGTGTAACACTGCTCACAACTGTCACACCCGCAGCAGCCCTAGATATGCTTTTCGTCGGCGCGCAAAATTTGAGGATGCTGCGCGAAATCGCCAGCCTTTATGGCGGTAGACCTTCAACGCTGGCTACTCTCCGCTTGTCTCGTATGGTGCTCACACATTTGGCGGTGGCTGGTGGCCTCGCACTTTCTGACAATTTCCTGCACCTCTTTGTCGGCAAAGGCCTGCTTGGTCGTTTATCAGCTCGCTTCGGCGAAGGGGCCGTGAACGGTATTTTGACCGCTCGCATTGGCCTTGCAGCGCGTGAAGTTTGCCGCCCCATTCCGCAAGAGAATTCCAAGCGCGAAACGCTAGCCAGTTTGGTCAAAGAGCTGGCAAATTTCAGTAATTCAGACAAAGCATAAAATTAACCTTCTGAACGATTTGTCTAAAGTTCTATCAATCTGAGAAAGGTATCAGAAAGGCTTAGGAACTAGTTTCCCTTTCATAAAAAAGCGGAGCCTCAGGGAATGGTTTTTAAAGCGCATAAAAACATGACCTCAATTTTTGAAAGAAAATTGAGCGAAGCAGCTGTTGAACATGCGCTTGAATTGCCCGTCGGCGGCCTAATGACATTGATAACCTCTACATCACATTTGCAAGCTCTTTCCAGCCAATGGCATAATCTTGAACAGAATAATGCAATAACACCAACTGTGTTTCAATCCTTCGCTTGGGTCAAAAGCTGGGCGGAGAATTACGGCGGTCCTGACAACGCTAATGAAATTCATGTCTTTGCGGGCTTTGTTGAAAATCAACTTGTGTTTGTTTTGCCACTGGTAAAAAAAATGCACCTTGGCGTCGCCACCTTAAATTGGTTAACAGACCCCATCGGACAATATGGTGATATTTTGTGTGCTAAGGATCAAAGTGTCGCCAAATGGATGTCAGCAACGCTACAACTAATCAAGCGATTGAAGGGCATCGACATCATCCGTTTGCGCCATGTGCGCGAAGAGAGTGCAATCGGCAGCTATGCAAACAATAATTTCCATGATGCAAATCTTCATGAGCAAGCTCCATTTTTAGATTTAACACCATTCAAGAGTGATGAAGAATATGACGCGCGTTACAATTCCCAACAGCGCAAACGCCGCAAAAAAATCCGCTCGAAACTTGAAGAAATTGGCGAAGTAAAATTCAATACAATCGTTCCCGGTTCGCAGAATGACCAAGCTATAATTGAATCCATCCGCGAAAAAAATGAATGGCTATCCGAGCGTGGACGCTTTAACCGCGTTATGGGTTGCCCACGCCATATTGGCTTTTTGAAATCACTTTCACGCAGCAATGCCGAAGGTTTTCAGTTTGTCACAACAGAACTCACCGCAGGCGGAAAGCCCGTCTCTTGGGAAATTGGCTTCAACTACAAAGGCACGCATTTCGCCTACATCACATCGCATGTGAACAGTATGACAGACTTGTCTCCCGGCCGACTGCATATGGATTTGTCGCAGCGCCTATCAATATCGTCTGGTCAAGAACGTTTTGACCTTATGGTGCCCAATGACACACACAAAGAATCATGGTGTTCCGGCAAAGTGGATACCAAAGATTTCTTCCTACCCGTTTCAATGATTGGAATAATCTATGGACACACTTATTTAAAAATAATCAGGCCTATGATGCGCAAAACTTATTATGGCCTGCCGCAAAAAACCTTGAAGCTCCTACAGCCTTTCACCCGCCATTAGATTTTCATAGGCTCATGCCATAAATCGGGTGGCGAAAAATTGCAGCGCGGCTTATTGCTGCATTTATGATACAGCAACAATCCGGCATGACTCCCTATGAATGGGGCCTACTCATTCTGCTTTCCGCCATTTGGGGTGGATCATTTTACTTCTTTGCGATCCTCATCAAAGAACTACCAGTTTTCACCATTGTGTTTTTCCGTGTGTTTCTGGCCACAGCTGCACTATGGATCGTCGTGTTCGCATCCGGTCTGAAACCACCTGACAGCTGGGCCAAGTGGAAAAACTATTTCGTCATGGGCCTGCTCAACAACGTCATTCCTTTCAGTCTGATTGTCTGGGGCGAAAGCCGCGTAACACCAGGTTTAGGTGCAGTGCTAAATGCTACCACTCCGTTTTTTACTGTTTTGGTTGCGCACGTGTTCACGACGAATGAACGCTTAAGTTGGAACCGACTGGCCGGTGCATTGGTGGGCCTCCTAGGCGTTGCAGCACTCGTTGGTATTGATGCAGTAAAGACATTGGGCAGTGATTTGATGTTTCAATTGGCCTTTATCTTGGCCTCGGCATTTTATGGAGTCAGCTCTGTGTGGGCGAGACGTTTTTCGAACATGCCACCAATCGTGAATGCCGCGAGCCAGACTTCAGCTTCGGCGGTGTTGATGCTGCCTCTTATGTTGTTTTTTGATCGCCCATGGACACTGCCCATGCCGAGCAATCTCGCAATAATTTCGCAATTGGGGCTATCGTTGCTGTGCACTGCAGTGGCCTATATTTTATTCTTCACAATCCTCAAACGCGCTGGTTCGATCAATATCAGTCTCGTCACGTTCCTCGTGCCGATCAGTGCCATCATTCTGGGCGCGGCATTGCTCAACGAATACATCACCCTCAACCACATACTAGGTATGTTGGTCATCGGTGCAGGCTTAGCCTTGATTGATGGGCGCATTCCCGCCAGAATGTTGAAAATAATTCGGGGCTAACATGGCGATCACAGAATTCACACCCTATGCGGGCGCAATTGGCGGTGGCTTTATCGGCCTGGCGGCTGTCATACTGATGGCGAGTGCAGGTCGCATCATGGGGGCCACCGGAATTTTTCGCGGCCTTCTCACAACACAATTTGACGAAGCTTTTCGCTGGCGCTTGGTATTTATCGTTGGCCTGTTGATCGGCACGGCTTGGACAGGCTTGTTCACGGGAGCTGCACATAACATCAGCTTCGTCTCCAACAACTATTTGATTTTAATCGGCGGTGTGTTGGTTGGCGCGGGCACAACACTTGGCAATGGCTGCACATCAGGCCACGGCATTTGCGGTATTTCACGATTTTCTATGCGGTCGATTGTTGCCACTTGTGTTTTCATGATTGTCGCCATCATTACCGTTTTCTTTGTTCGCCAAGTGCTGGGGATTGCATGATGCAGAAATTCTTTGTGCTTATTTCTGGTTTGCTCTTTGGCGCAGGCCTGACAATTTCGGGTATGGTCAATCCTGCCAAAATTTTAAATTTCCTAGATTTTACTGGCCAATTCGATGCCACTTTGATTTTCGTGATGGGGGCAGGTTTGATCGTCACGACAATCGGCTACCAGCTCGTCTTTAAACGTGGCAAACCATTTTTAGGTGCCAATTTCCATTTACCAATTTCCGACATTATCGATGCCAAGTTGATCGGCGGTGCTGCTCTATTTGGATTGGGTTGGGGACTATCAGGCTTTTGCCCTGGCCCTGCTTTGGCCAGTTTGGTGTTTGGCTATCAACAGAGTTTCATTTTTGTAGCCGCAATGATTGTAGGCACATTGCTGGTGCGCTTTATCCCAATATCGTCAAAGCTGGACTAGACCAATCGTGCATGCTTTCGCATGATTTGTAACATTTGATCGATAGGTAATGCGATTGCTGTGTTGCCATCACGGCCAATCATCGTTTCGTTGCAGATCATGGAATCGAGAACTGCCTCTTCGGTGGCCTCAACAACCGCACGAAACAATCCGTCAATCGCGCTATTAGCAAGATAGTCAGCATGACGTAGTTTGTAGGTTGATCCCATTGCCGCTTCATTGGCGGTTGAGAAGGCAAGAAAAATATCGCCCGAACTATTATTGCCGACCGTGCCCGTGCGCGCCAAACCCAAAGGCACGCGCCGTGCCAGACGTTTGAGTTGGTGCGGCTGCAATGGTGCATCAGTTGCAACAATTGCAATCACTGAGCCTTGTTCTCTGCCACGCAATTGATCATGCAAAATATGCGGGCCAATCGGAATACCCAACACTGTAAAATCTTTACGCGCACCAAAATTCGATTGCACAAAAACACCGACGGTATAAATTTTTCCTTCTATTTCAACCAACCGCGACGACGATCCGTTCCCCGCTTTAAAATCATAAGTCAGCATGCCAGTGCCTCCACCAACACTACCAAGCTCAACCTCACCACCGCGCGCGTTATCCAACGCTTGCATCACATGCGCAGCAGTCACATGAAATCCATTTATATCATTCAGATCACCATCATAAGTTTCAGCCGCAACCGGTAATCCCCAATCTTGGCCTGTGCCAATTTTGTTTTTAACCAACCATTGCAAAGTTGCATCGCGCGCCACACCGCATGAACTTGTATTGGTGACGGTAATGGGTGTTTGCAACTCGCCTGCCTCTTCAATCCAAGCCAGCCCCGTCATCTCGCCATTACCATTGAAAGAATAGGAACCTGCTGCACAAGGCACTGCACTATTGCGGCCACGCGGTAAAATAGCGGTGACGCCAGTGCGCACAGGCCCATGCCCCACAACCAAAGGCCCATGGCCCGAAATCAAAGTCACCGCACCAACTTCAACGCCAGCCACATCCGTTATCGCATTAAACTTTCCCGTCTTGCCGGGAAAAGGCAATCCCAATGCGCGGCCACGGAGTTTAGACAACACCCAACTTCTTCTGTAAATTTGTGCTGCTGGTTGTATATTGAAACAGTAAGCGCTCGCCCGGATTGATATAGCGGAAAGCCTGTTGCGCCATCAATGCGGCCTCGTGGAATCCCGAAAGGATCAATTTCAACTTGCCAGGATAGGTATTGATATCACCAACAGCAAAAATGCCGGGCACATTGGTTTCAAATTTCTCGGTGTCAACCGCAATTAAATTTTCAGTTAGGTTCAATCCCCAATCCGCAACGGGGCCAAGCTTCATTGTCAAACCAAAGAACGGCAGCAGAGTGTTGCAAGCGACATCAAATGACGCGCCATCAGAACCCTTCACAGTTGCCGAAGACAACATGCCATCAGCGCCACCAAGACC
>JAYVPZ010000133.1:0-2355 GCA_043757105.1 Aestuariivirga sp.
ATAGTTGCAAACGATAATTTTGCACCGGTAGCTCTCGCTGCGTAAGCAGTGCGAAAAGCCAAATCAAAGCCCTAACGTTTTGCAACGTTAGGCGGGGTCCGCTGGCACCTGGCAACAGAAGCCAGCACTTTTATTTGACACTTTACATCAGATGTTGTAATATTTGATGCATGCGCACCACACTTGATATCTCTCAGGATGTATTGCTCGCGGCCAAGGAAATGGCAGCGCGCAAAAATGTTTCAATGGGCGAAATCATTTCAGACTTGGCCAGAAAATCGCTGCGGAACGCAAAAGGCCAGCCAACTGTAGGAATGCGGAATGGCTTTCCAATTCTACCACCCACGGGTCAAGTCATCACAAGTGAATTGATCAAAGGTCTCTTGGACGCTGAAGATTAAAAATGCGAGCACTGTTTGAAGTCAATGTGCTAATTGCGCTCCTGCAGTCAGACCATTTGCACCATCATAAAGTTCACCAATGGTGGGAAAATCACCAACAGGATGGATGGGCGACTTGTCCCATTACTGAAAATGGCTTTGTGCGTATTTTATCGCAACCCAAGTACCCTTTGTCTCAGACTATACAAACCGCAATTAAACTTCTGAACACGGCAAAAACAAATACTGACCACGAATTCTGGCCGGACAGCTTGTCCATTTCAGACTCGTTCCACTTCGTCCAAGAAAAATTATCACACCATGGGCAACTGACAGATACTTATCTTTTAGCATTGGCAATGAAAAATAATGGCAAGCTCGTGACACTGGACAGAGATATTCTCGGCGCGACTGTTAGTAATTTCGACGGTAGACATTTGTTGGTTTTATGATCTGCATAAATGCTGCATACGACCACCAACTGGTGTATTCCAATGACGAATCGTGATTTTCATTTGAGAGAGCCTGAATGCCCGAAGACTTAATGCGCTACGATCAACTTGCCCAAAACGCTTTGCGTGGTGTGGTGCGTGATGCCTTGCGCCGTGTTGAAAAATCAGGTCTGCCGGGTGAGCATCATTTTTATATTCAGTTTAACACCAAATATCCAGGCGTAAACATCGGCCCACGATTGGCCGAGCGCTACCCGCGCGAAATGACAGTTGTGCTGCAACATCAATTCTTCAACCTTCAGGTGACCGAAGAACGTTTTCAAGTTGAGTTGTCTTTCGATAACATCCCCGAGAGGTTGGTTGTGCCGTTTGCGTCTGTGAAGGGCTTCCTTGACCCGGCAGTTCAATTTGGCTTGCAATTTGAAGTGGTCGAAGCAGAATCTGCAGAAGCGGCAGCTGAGGTAAAAGCAAAAAAATCGGTCGAACAAAAAAACACCATTAAATTGACAGAAAATACAGACACTTCAGATGGCGAGGACAAACCAACAGAGGCTCCAAAGGTTGTTTCACTTGATGCATTCCGTAAAAAATAGTCTTTTGGCACTTTTGATGCTGTCGATATTGTTTGGCCCAGTCTTGGCCGGAGATGACCCAGCCAAAGAAGATTCACCTCTGGGTTCTTTCATCGCCAACAGTATAGGTCCGAGCGAAAATATTATGCGCGTCACAGCGCGCCGTCTATTTGGAACACAAAAAACCCCTGCTTCATTAAAATCAGAAGCAATTGGCACCTATGCACGGGGTTGCATGGCTGGTGGACAAGCTTTGCCGATTACAGGTTCAAATTGGCAGGCCATGCGGCTGTCACGTCACCGCAATTGGGCTCTTCCCCAAACTATTTCAGTGATTGAAAGATTGGCAACTGATGCCAAAAACAATTTTGGTTGGAATGGATTGTTGGTCGGCGACATGCAACAACCACGCGGCGGCCCAATGCTATCAGGTCATGCCAGCCATCAAATTGGGTTGGACGCTGATGTTTGGTTTACCCCAATGCCAGACTACGTGATGTCGGCAAAAGAGCGCGAAACCATGGTGCCATTTGAAATGGTAAAAGATCATTACGCAATCAACCCAGATACTTGGACTGAGCGCCAAGCCAAACTACTTAAAACTGCGGCGTCCTATCCTGAAGTCGCTCGTCTTTTCGTGCACCCACCCATCAAAGCGGCCCTGTGCCATTGGGCCGTAAATGACAAAGATAAGTCATGGCTGGCGAAAATCCGCCCTATGCCAAACCACACTTTTCATTTTCATATGCGCTTGAATTGTCCAGCCGGAATGAAAAGCTGTAAGAATCAGTTCAAGCCAGCTCCGAAAGATGGAACAGGTTGCGGTGAAGAACTCGCTCATTGGATGAGTGGAAAGGCTTGGCAAAAACCCAAGCCAAATCCAAATGCGCCGCCTTACATTCCCCCGCCCCCCTTGACTCTCAGTGGTCTTCCTGCTGAATGCCGCGCGGT
>JAYVPZ010000134.1:0-2336 GCA_043757105.1 Aestuariivirga sp.
AAGTTTGGATTCTGGCTTTCACCGGAATGACGGCGCGGGATCGTAAAATAATGTAAAGCTATTACACTGCCCCCTCCTGTCTGCTGCGCAGACTGTCCACCCCGGAAGTAGAGGTGAAATGGTGGCAGATTTGCTGGGGTTGCCCCCCACCCCTATCTGCGCTATAGCGCGGCAATCTTGAGGTCGGGGTTTGCCCCGGATATCACTGGGGCAGCGGAAAACTGCCCTGAATTGTTTTAAGCTTCTGTTTGCTTTGCGGTGCCTCAACGCTGTGAATTGATGTTTGGAATGCCCTTAACAATGCGTTTTGTGCTTGCACAAAATTGCCTGCCTTTGTGAGCCGAGCTGGCTTGAGCCGCTCCGCCCGAATGCAAGAGGAAATACCCCATATGGCAAAATCTGCCGTTTCGATGCAACCTACATTAGAAGATTTTGAATCACTTTTGGCCGAGAGCTATCTCGACCGTCCCGTCAATGAAAACACCGTTGTTAAAGGCAAGGTGTTGGCAATTGAAAATGATTTTGTGATCATTGACGTTGGCCTGAAGACTGAAGGCAAAGTTCCGCTGAAGGAATTTGCCATGCCAGGCAAAGAAAACGAAGTTAAAGTTGGCAGCACCGTTGATGTTTATCTAGAGCGCATTGAAAACGCTTTGGGCGAAGCCGTGCTGAGCCGCGATAAAGCCAAGCGCGAAGAAGCGTGGACACGCCTTGAAGAAATGACCACCAAGGCCGAGCGCGTTGATGGCGTGATCTTTGGCCGCGTTAAAGGTGGCTTCACGGTTGATCTGGGCGGCGCGGTTGCGTTCCTGCCCGGTTCGCAAGTTGACGTGCGCCCGATCCGCGATGTGGGCCCGCTCATGCATGTGTCACAACCTTTCGTGATTTTGAAGATGGACCGCCGCCGTGGCAACATCGTGGTTTCACGCCGCGCTGTGATGGAAGAAACCCGCGCCGAGCAACGCTCGGAATTGGTTGGCAATCTGGTTGAAGGTCAAGTGGTTGATGGTGTGGTGAAGAACATCACTGATTACGGCGCGTTCGTTGATCTGGGCGGTATTGACGGCCTGCTCCACGTCACTGACATTGCATGGAAGCGCGTGAACCATCCATCAGATGTGTTGACCGTTGGCCAAAATGTTAAAGTGCAAATCATCCGTATCAATCCTGAAACACAGCGCATTTCACTCGGCATGAAGCAATTGGATAAGGATCCATGGGAAATCGTGGCCGAGAAATTTGCTGTTGGCTCCAAGGTCAAAGGCAAGGTGACGAACATCACCGATTACGGCGCATTTGTTGAATTGGAAGACGGCATTGAAGGCCTGGTCCATGTTTCTGAAATGAGCTGGACAAAAAAGAACGTTCACCCCGGCAAGATCCTTTCCACTTCGGAAATGGTTGAAGTGCAGGTTTTGGAAATCGATAGTTCCAAGCGCCGGATTTCACTTGGCCTCAAACAAGTTCAAAACAACCCATGGGAAACTTTCGCTGCGAAATATCCAAAGGGCACCGTGCTTGAAGGCGAAGTGAAGAACATGACCGAGTTTGGTCTGTTTGTTGGTTTGGACGGCGATGTGGACGGCATGGTTCACTTGTCTGATTTGGATTGGAAGCGTCCTGGCGAAGAAGCCATCAAGGATTATAAAAAGGGCGATATGGTGAAAGCCGTTGTTCTTGATGTTGACCAAGAAAAAGAACGCATCTCACTAGGCATCAAGCAATTGACTGAAGGTTCGGCTGGCGCATCATCTGCTCCGGCTAAATCATCTGGAGGTGCTTCGGCTCCGGCAACTGGTGGTGCACCGCGCAAGGGTTCGAAAGTAACCTGTGAAGTGTTGAAGATCGAAGATGGTGGCATTGAAGTGCGCATCTCCGGAACTGACATCACCGCTTACGCCAAGCGTGCAGACCTTGCCCGCGACCGCGACGGCCAACGCCCAGATCGTTTTGCCGTTGGCGAAAAGTTCGACGCATTGATCACCGCTATGGACGCCAAAGCCCGCAAGGTGAATGTGTCCATCAAGGCGCTGGAAATGGCCGACGAACGCGAAGCAGTGGCCCAATATGGCTCGTCTGATTCAGGCGCAAGCCTGGGTGATATTTTGCAGGCTGCTTTGAAGAAGAAAGAAGCTGAGTAAGAATTTCGGAATTTAGATTGAGAGCCAGCGCGGGAAACTGCGCTGGCCTTTTTGATTGCAAAAAGCTTCTTGTATCACATTGCCAAAAGCCCAACGTCCGTCATTCCGGAAAAGGGCGTATGGTAGACTCACATCCGAAGTGCAACAGATGTTTTCTAAATAGCTCGGCTGGAGTTTTGAAGCCAAGGCATTTTC
>JAYVPZ010000135.1:0-9004 GCA_043757105.1 Aestuariivirga sp.
TGACATGGCTGAAAAACCCAAAGTTAAACTTGCGACAGTTGCGATAGATAAAAGTACTTTGTGTATCACGGTGTTACTCCTTGATTGCGCGCCCTCACTATTAGGACGGTTCAATTCTGCAATTCTGTCGGTGCAAATTTATGATGGTGAAATTAAATCGCGTTAACCCAACAATGCTTTCACTATGCCGCCTACTTTGGCCATGTCCATCTGACCGGCATATTTGGCTTTCAATTCAGCCATCACCTTGCCCATGTCTTTAACGCTGGTCGCACCCACCACAGCAATCACCCCAGCCACAGCCGACCTCGCCTCATCATCATTCATTTGCTTTGGCATGTAATGTTGGATGATTGCCATTTCTTCGCGCTCGGCGGCTGCAAGTTCCGGCCTGCCACCTTGGTCGAATGCCGCGATTGAATCTTGGCGCTGCTTCACCATTTTGATGAATAATTCCATGATGCCCTGATCATTGGTCAAAACGGAATCATGGCCTTCAGAGCGGCTGTTAATGTCTTTGTCTTTGATGGCGGCGTTCATCAAGCGCAGGGTTCCCGTGCGGCGCTTATCGCCGGCTTTCATGGCCTCCTTCATATCGGCAGTGATTTGTTCGCGCAGGGACATGTTCTCAACCTCATCAGAAAGACGGGGAATAGGCGGATTCTGCATGCGCCGCAACCTTGACGCAGGCTGGGCCAGCCCCTAACCCACTTCAAATTCCGGAGACTCAAAAATGCCAGTTAAAACCAAGGCCAAGCCACGCCCACAGTTCAGCGATTGGGATGTTGCAAAAATCACCGCCGTTTTGGTTTTGGCCGATGGCACAGTGATTGAGGGTTATGGCTTTGGTGCAGAAGGCGAAGCGGTGGCCGAGGTGTGCTTCAACACCGCCATGACAGGCTATCAAGAAGTGCTGACCGATCCATCATACGCAGGCCAGATCGTCACTTTCACATTCCCTCACATCGGCAATGTGGGCACCAATGATGATGATGGCGAAACGTTGAACCTCGCAGCATCAGCCGCCGTCAAAGGCTGCATCGTTAAAGCGCCGATTACTGAGCCAGCAAATTACCGCGCCAAAAGCCATTTCGATAAATGGCTGAAATCACGCGGCATCATCGGCGTGTCCGGCGTTGATACGCGCGAGTTGACTAATCTGATCCGCGAAAAGGGCATGCCCAATGGCGTTATCGCGCATAATGCCAAAGGCAAATTCGACATCAAAAGACTAACCGCCATGGCAAAAGCGTGGGGCGGGCTCGAAGGGCTTGATCTGGCCAAGGAAGTTTCTTTGACCCAGCGCATGAGTTGGGACGAGAAGCTGTGGGATTGGGAAACAGGTTACACGACAGGCGAAGGCAAGTTCAACGTTGTGGCCATTGATTATGGCATGAAACGCAACATTCTGCGCTGCCTCACGTCAGCAGGCTGCAAAGTCACCGTGGTTCCGGCCACTGCAAAAGCCGCGGATATTTTGGCGATGAAGCCAGACGGCATATTCCTGTCCAATGGTCCTGGCGACCCTGCGGCCACGGGTGAATATGCCGTGAAAGAAATTCGTGCGTTAGTCGATTCAGGAAAGCCCATCTTCGGCATTTGCTTAGGCCATCAAATGCTTGCTCTGGCACTGGGTGCCAAAACCATGAAGATGCACCAAGGCCACCACGGGGCCAATCATCCAGTGAAAGATTACACCACCAACAAAGTAGAAATTGTATCTATGAATCATGGCTTTGCAGTGGATCGTGAAAGCTTACCATTAGGTGTTGTGGAAACCCATGTGAGTCTGTTTGATGGCTCAAATTGCGGCATCGCTCTCGAAGGCAAACCCGTGTTCAGCGTGCAACACCACCCCGAAGCCAGCCCAGGGCCGCAGGATTCACATTATTTGTTTAAGAGATTTGTGGGGATGATGGAGCGGGTGTGAGGCGTCTTGAAAAGAACTTTTATTGATGCTATTTAGAGTGCTAATAAGGACATTCAAATATGACCCATCAAATTCACGCGGGAACCACGGCTAGCGTAACGGAATTGAAAAAGAATCCAATGGGAACCGTTGCAGCAGGCGAGGGCTTTCCTGTGGCCATTCTGAACCGCAATGAACCCGCTTTTTATTGTGTGCCGACTAAAACTTATGAAGCGATGCTGGACCGCTTGGAAGACTTGGAGCTGAATGCCATTGCCGATAAGCGCGAAGGGCAGAAGATTCATAAAGTTTCCTTGAATGATCTATGAGCTTGCCTTTCTCGATGAAGCTTTGAAAGAATGGCGCAAGCTCGACAATGTTACACGAGAACAATTCAAATCTAAACTTGCTGAGCGTCTGCAAAACCCCAAAATCGCCTCAGCTCGGCTGCATGGTTCGAAAGAACGATACAAAATCAAACTCAAAAGCGCTGGCTATCGATTGGTCTATCAAGTTAAAGACCGCGAGTTGATTGTGCTGGTTGTCGCCGTCGGCAAGCGCGAACGCAATGAAGTTTATAAGATTGCTGAGAGGCGGTAGATGCGTGAATGTGGTTCAGAACCACCCCCGATGCAAGCCCAGGGCCGCAGGACTCGCATTATTTGTTTAAGCGGATTGTTGGGTTGATGGAAAGGGATTCAGATGTGGTCTTATCGATTTGTACCGATTTCACTTATAGCTGTAATATTGACTGCATGCGGAGTTGACGAAAAGGAAGCCATTGCTCAAGCAAAACGGCAAGAAACAGCGATAGTCGCAGCTTTGGAAGCTGAAACATGCCACAGGCTCAAAGTTAGTCCTGCTTGTTTTCCTTCTTGGGATAGCAAGCCAATGTGGTGTTACGTTCAACTATACAACACCAAAGGCGTGAAGTTTGAATCGTCGGAAGCCATAGCCTTACGTGACAATTTACGGCTCAAATACAACTCACTTTCTGCTACGATCATTGAACCCGAATTGACACCCAATTTTATAACTGAGAGTATCAGCTTGTCTTGTGAAATATTAAGCGAAAGCGCGACCCCGATGGAGCGCATGGCTTCGTGCAAGGCTAAGGCTCGTTATTGATTTCGGGTCACCGTGACGCTGCATCCAATTCCGTCCCTCACGCCGCCTCTTCCCGCTTTCGCACTCAACTCACCGCCTTATGCAAAATTGAATTGATCAGGGTTTGATAAGGCATTCCTTCTTGCATGGCCTTGGACTTGATGCGTGACAAATCACTGCGGGAAATGCGCAGGGTGATTTTTTCGCGTTCATTATTCATTGTGGTGCGAGCCATCGCTTCGATTTCCTTTTTCCGCGCCGGAGTAAGGTGGCTTTTGAACACTGCATCATCGGCCTCAAGAGATTCGATTAGGTCGCGCTCTTCATTGTTTATATAATTTCCAATTGTCGGATTAGTTTTCATTGTCTTTGCCTTTTACATAAACACTGGTGAGTTTTCGGCTTGGGTAGATCGTTTTTAGGAAAACACCTTCTTTGTCTCTCACGTAGGGAACACCGTAAATGTAGTCGTTGCACAAAACGACATATATGCGTTGGTGTGGATACTTGGTTGAATTCTGATGCTCGATATCGTCAAGCAAGCCACCATTTTCAATTGCGGATACGATATCCTCAAAACAAACGGCCCGGTCGGGATTATTCTTCAGTTGAAGATTTTTCTCGATGTTCCATTTGAATTCATCCATAGTTCATGTGTACATACAATGTATGGCAAGTCAAGATAACTTTCCGCTATTGCGTTCATGATTTTCCTCGGCCTTAAAAGTAGACACAGATTGACAAACTCACCAATGTATATCATATTATACACATACTCACTGTCGAGAAAACCGACATATTCTTGAATTGGCTGCGGTCTTTGCGTGATGTGCGGGCGATGGCTCGGATTCAAATTCGGATTGACCGTTTGGCGCTTGGCAATGCGGGGGATGTTAATGCGGTAGGTGAGGGTGTGAGCGAATTGCGTGTGGATTATGGGCCAGGATACCGGGTCTATTTTACGCAACATGGCAAGACATTGGTTGTGTTGCTGTGCGGGGGCGACAAGCGCACGCAGCGTTCAGATATTTCAATGGCCAAAAAATTGGCAAAGGAGTTTAGGCATGGCACTTAAAACAACAGCGTGGGATTCAGCCGAATTGCTGGACAGTCCGGAAGCAATCGCCGCTTACATTGAGGCCGCATTTGAAGATGGCGATCCATCGTTGATCACCCATGCGCTTGGTGTTGTTGCCCGCGCGCGTGGCATGTCGCAATTAGCTAAAGACGCAGGCATAAGCCGTGACGCGATGTATAAAGCGTTGCAGCCCGACGGCAATCCAACACTGCAAACATTGACCAGTGTGATGAAAGCGCTTGGTATGAAACTGTCTGCACATTCGCAGTCAACTCCACAGGTTTGATATTTGCCTATCCAATCTTACTTAAATTCAAACTTTTTCTTAAACTGAACCGCCTCGCCATTCATGGCCCGCTTAATTTTGTCAGTCCCGCGCAATTCGCTCATCCAATCGAACCCCACTAATATCTTGGCATAGTCCGGTGCCAGCCCCACGCGGTCTCCCGTGGTTTCGCGCACATTCATCGCATAATAGCCCACTTGATGATAATAGGTCACGCGCGCGCGCATTTCGGCTTCGGCGGCGGCATAGCCAAATTTCCGATAGATCCCGATTAAAATTTGAATGCGTGATGCTTCAACTTTTGCCACCACTGTTGCGATGTGTGGTGAGGTTCTCGACCAGCTCCGCACAGCGTTATCATAAGCCGGATTAAAGTTGCGCTCCAAAACCCACACTCCAAAAAACGCCAGATATTGATGGCGCGGATCATCGCCAGCATTTTTCACGGCATCTTCCAATGGTTTGGTATTGGTGGCCAACCAATCTTCGATCAGCGCATCATAGAGAGCGGGGCGACCGGAAAAATGCCAATAAAAACTGCCGATGGTCACCTTCAGTTTTGTCGCAAGCTTTTCAATTTTAACTTCAGCGATGCCATGCTTGATCAGCATGGTTTTGGCAGCGTTAATCCAATCGGCTTTGCCGAGTGGATTTTTGCGAACGTTCTTGATTTTAAGTTTCAACATTTTCCGCAAATCAAAGTAGCTTATCTTACCATAGGCAACCCTATTGCACTTTACATAGGGTAGCCTATGTTAAATAGCAATAACATATCAATAATTGACTAAGGCAAGATCCATTTCTAATAGCGCTGATAGGCTTCTATCTCATAATGGACGCGAGATAGCTAAACGGCAGTTTACTTGCTGGCTATTTGCAACAACGAAATAACTGCCAAAATCAAAAAAATCAGACCAAACAAGGTAGCAATCACCAAAGTCGATTTTTTAGGCACAGCGCCGTGCTGGCGTTGAGCTGCCAAAACCTTTTGTTTTTTACGGCTCCTGGTTTCACTTCTCGTTTTCATTTGTATGCATTTTCAACACTAAAAGATTTTTCGCTAAAAGAGAAATACCAAAATTTTTTTGCGATGCAACCCCCAATAGCTAATAGCCACATAAAAATTGTCTTGAGTGGAATAAATTTACCAAGTGAGTGATCCTATTCTGCCTCATCATCGATCAAGTGGGCCATCAAACAACAATCAACCACCCAAAAGCCGCGATCCAACTTTATAGCGCGAAACCTCAGCGCCCCCTCCCGCCGCCGCGTTTGCGCAATGTCATCAGAGTTCTGCATCCGCATTAGCGTATTCATCGAAACGCCAAAGGCCTTTTCAAGTCGAAGGGCCATTTCGGGTGAAAGATCAACACGCTCATTGAGCAAGGCTGACAAAGCAGGTCGCGTAACACCCAATGCCTTCGCCGCATCTGTCACTGAAAGATTCACACCAGCAACAATTTCACTTTTGACGAAACCACCAATGTGAGGTGGGTTTTTTAAACGTATTACTAAATCTTGGGCCATGATTTACTCCTATTGAAAAACATTGAACTCAGGTTTCTTTGAAATAGTTGTTGTTCATTAGCGCAAGAAATTATTGACAAAATTATCGTTCGATTTATGTTCTCAAGCATATTCCTAGGAGTCTTCAATACCGTGTTTAATTCTCTTGAAATCTGTAGTGGTGCCGGGGGTCAGGCCTTAGGTTTAGAACAAGCGGGATTTGATCATGTGGCGCTTGTAGAAATTGACAGACACGCGTGTTCTACCCTGCGCGTCAATCGGCCAAACTGGAATGTCGTTCAAGATGATCTTTTCCAATTTGATGCTCGCAAATTTAGGGGCATCGATTTGTTAGCGGGCGGGGTCCCATGCCCTCCATTTTCAAAAGCGGGTAAACAGCTTGGTGCTAATGATGAGCGAGATCTATTTCCAAGCGCAATCAGAATCGTTGATGAATGCTGCCCAAATGCAGTCATGCTGGAAAATGTCCGTGGATTACTTGATGCAACTTTTGAAGACTACCGCCAAAACTTGAGCAATCAGTTGCGAAAATTGGGTTATATAACTTTTTGGAAATTGTTGCATGCTTCTAATTTTGGTGTTTCTCAGTTGCGTCCGCGTGTAATTTTAGTTGCTTTGCCCCCAAGGTTTGCGAAAAATTTTGAATGGCCGAGTATCGAAAACACGCCGCCACTTTCGGTTGGAGATTTGCTTCATGATTTAATGAAGTCTCGAGGTTGGCGTGGTGCAGACGAATGGAAAGCATTGGCTCACTCAATTGCGCCAACTCTCGTTGGTGGTAGTAAAAAACACGGTGGCCCTGATCTTGGCCCAACACGTGCGCGAAAGGCTTGGGCGCAACTTGCTGTTGACGGGATTGGCATCTGGAATGATGCGCCGGAAGAAGATTTTATAGGCATGCCACGCTTAACGACAAGGATGGCTGCTCGCATTCAAGGCTTTCCAGACTCATGGCAATTTGCAGGAGGAAAGACCGCCTCATATAGGCAAATCGGAAATGCATTCCCTCCGCCTGTAGCCAAAGCCGTTGGGATGCAGATAAAGAAAGCATTTGAGGTCAGTGCTTCTCGTCCGATTTCAAAAATCATGGTTGCCGCATGAAAGGTGAACTGGGATCAAGAGCCAAATTGCGTAATTATTTTTTGGCGCATGTTGGTGAAGTGCTTGACTCCAAAGAACTTCAGAAAGTTGCGGATAGCAGTGAGTGGGGTAGGCGAGTTCGTGAGTTGAGGGGCGAAGAAGGCTTTAACATTATCACGCACAATGATGATAGCTCTCTCAAGCCCGGACAGTACAAACTTGTTGATCTCAAAATTAAACCATCCTTTGCAAGGGACATTTCAAAAGAAACTCGAGCCTTTGTTTTGGATCGTAATGGGTTCACTTGCCAAATGTGTGGAGCAGTTGCGGGTGGACCACACCCATATGATCAAGATGGTCGCAAGACGCGGCTTCATATTGGACATATTATTGATAAATCAATGGGTGGCACGGATGATGTTGGTAATCTTCGTGCGATTTGTTCTGTTTGCAATGAAGGCGCAAAGAATCTAACTTTACCGCGTCCTGATTGGCTTAAGCTGTCAGTTCAAATTAGACGTGCTTCAGGTGATGTTCAGCTAGAAGCTCTAGATTGGCTCATTTCTAAATTTCCGAACCAAGCTGAAACTTTGTTGAAAAAAAGACATTAATTAAGAATGCCAACCAAGCCAACCATCCCCCCAAGCTGCGTCCAGCCGGGGGCCTTGGCGTTGCCCATATCGCCTCAAGGGAAAATTTATTTACAATGTCAAACAGCGGGGTTCTTGCGAACCAGAGAAATTCACATATAGTCCTACAATAAGAACAAATCAAGAACTATTTTCAAAAATCATCAATTTATTTTCAACCCTTGCCTAAACCCCTGATATCCGCCATAGACCCGCCCATCTTGAAGTTCCCGCTGGGGGCTGAACGGAAGGGGTGCGCTGCTCGGCGCGCAAAAGTTGTTCGACTTTTGCGAAACAGCCGAGCTCTGAAAAGTGCACCTAGGGCTTTACAACCCGGCTTCCCGTGTCTCCGCTCATCTCGATCGGTCTTTCGAACCTTCCTCCTGGTTTGTTTGAGGCTCTGCGCAGGTGCTTAAAGATAAACGAAACAGAGAAAGGTCATAACCCAAGATGGGTCTTTACGAACACACATTCCTGGTGCGCCAGGATGCAACTCAGGCGCAGGTTGACGCGCTTTTGGAGCAATATACAGGCGTTCTTACAGCTGGCGGTGCCAAGGTTGAGCGCGTTGAAAACTGGGGCATCAAGTCCCTCACATTCCGCATGAAGAAGAACCGCAAGGCATTTTTCGTATTCTTGCACATTTCTGGCCCTCATGCTGCGATTGCAGAAATGGAACGCCAAATGTCGATCAGCGAAGATGTTATTCGCTCTTTGACAATATCAGTTGAAAAATTTGAAGAAGGCCCTTCTGCCATGATGCGTCGTCGCGATGACCGCGATCGTCGTCGTGAAGAAGAAGGCTTTAGCATGGATGAGGTGATGTAATGTCTATGGAACAAGGCGCACGCCGCCCATTTTTCCGCCGCCGCAAAAGCTGCCCGTTCACTGGCACTGGCGCTCCTGCCATTGATTATAAGGATGTGCGTTTGCTGCAACGTTACATTTCTGAACGTGGCAAAATCATTCCAAGCCGCATCACTGCTGTATGTGCCAAGAAGCAACGCGAATTGGCAATTGCCATCAAGCGCGCGCGCTTTTTGGGCCTGCTGCCATATGTTATTTCGTAAGGGGATTTAGAACATGCAAGTAATTCTCCTCGAACGTGTTGGCCGCCTCGGCGCCATGGGCGAAACTGTTAAGGTGAAGGATGGTTACGCACGTAACTTCCTGTTGCCAAACCAGAAGGCCCTTCGTGCCACTGCTGCTAACAAAGCAAAATTTGAAACCCAGCGCGCTGTGCTCGAAGCCAAGAACGCTGCCACCAAGGAATTGGCCGTCAACGAAGCCAAGCAACTTGAAGGCAAGGTGTTTGTGGTCATTCGTCAAGCCGGCGAGTCAGGCCAACTTTATGGTTCAGTCACCGCGCGTGACATTGGTGATGCAGC
>JAYVPZ010000136.1:0-9002 GCA_043757105.1 Aestuariivirga sp.
TGACCATCTTCTACAAACCCGACAACACACTCACGCTCTCTTTTCGACAAAGCTTGCGACATGACCAAAGTCCTCCGCAAACCTTGAATCATCTTCAAACTGATTTGTGAACCCCCTTCGATTCACATCGACTATCCGACGCTCTAGACCACCCATTACCTTTTACCAAAAGTCATACGTACCGACGAACCACAAAGAACAGTAGTAAGTCATATCCAAGCCAGACTAGAAAATGGATAGAACTGAAGTGGGCTTCCTAGTTCGATATGATCTTGTTCGGATGCGATTTCTGCAAGTCCGTCAGCAGCAAGCAAAGGCGAGAGTCGAGCCGAACCGCCGCGACCCAAGATTTCCAAACACAGGTTGTGCGAATTTGATGGGGCAAGACGTGCTGGCACGAATTCCGTCTTGCCGGGAGTGTGCCTAAATCGGCTTGCAGAAATTGCAGGCAACCCTTGAAGATCAGGCGCGGCACAACCTGTTCTGCGGCGAATGAGGGTTTCGCCAAACAGCAGGAAATTGACAAGGGCTGCAACGGGATTTCCCGGCAAGCCCAGCATGGCGCAATCATTGATGTTACCCATGACAGAAGGCTTCCCCGGCTTCAGCGCCACACGCAAGGGGCTAGCCTCACCTCCGGCCTTGCGGACAGCCTCCAGCATGAAATCAGCATCACTACCCCCAGCTCCACCACTGGCCACAATAAGATCACTAGAGCGACTTGCTTCAGAAAAGCGCTCTGACATCGTTTCCAAATCGTCTTGTAACCTTCCACCATCGATGAGTTCAATTGCACTGCGCGAAAGTAATGAAAGCAACATGAACCGATTTGAATCGAATATTTGTCCTTGAACGAGAGCCTGGCCGGGTTCAACCAACTCGCTGCCCGTGGTAAATGCAGTCACCCGTAATTTTCGAATAACGGGAATATGCGTTACACCCGTCGCACACAACATGGCTATATGCCGTGCATCAAGTTTTGCACCAGCGCTGAGCATAGGGCTGCCAATCGCGATATCTTCACCCCTACGCCTGATATTGTCTCCGGGCTTTATTGAGGCAGGTACGACAACATTTGAACCATCAAAATTGCAATGCTCTTGCATGACGACAGCGTTTGTTCCGCTGGGCATTTGCGCGCCCGTGAATACCCTCACGGCGCTTGCCCGTTCATGCGAGGCAACATATCTATCTCCTGCGAAAACTTGCGAGCGTACAAACAGACGGGTCACATCTGTTTTATGAAGATCATTGGTATTAATTGCAAAGCCGTCCATTGCCGATTGGTCAAATGGTGGAAGCGGCAATGTAGACAGCATATTACACGCAAGAACACGCCCTTTCGCATCACGGGCATGAACATGTTCAACTTCGTCAATTTGCGTGGTGAGGTTTGCTGCAATGTCTTTAGCAGCTTGCAATGACAAAATATTTGAGGGGGAAACATAGCAGTTCATGGGCGCGCACTCTTACAAAGCAGAGCAAAAATAAAGAGCCCAGACATTTGATCTGGGCTCCTAAAAAATTGTTTAGGATGCGACGTATTCCCAAGATTTAAATGACAACTTTTTAACCGAAGCTGGCGCATCTGATATCTTACGAATGTTGGCCCATGTCTGTTTGTAATTTGGCAGGATCAATTCGTTGACACCGGCATTGACCACATTGCCCTGTGCGCCAGCAGGTGCGCCAAACAACATGAATGTTTCTTTGCGGCGGGCCGTTGGTTCAGGATAAACCATAGCCTGCGTTGCACCAACATCATTGAAGACTTCCACCAAGTCACCCTGATTGAGCTTCAATTCGGCCATGTCAGCAGGATTGATCTGCAAATAGGGATAGGGATAGCGGTCAGCGACAAAGTCATTGTCCTTGTCGAGGAACCAATTCTGCCAGTTGATATTGGAGCGGCCATTGTTGATCAGGAAAGCATATTTGTCTTTCTGCTCTTGCTTGCCTTTTGCTTGCAAACCACGCCATGCACCAGCACAGAACAGCGCCAACTTATCCTCACGGCCATGACGGTCAAATTTTCCATCAGCATAGAGGCGCTTCGTGCCAACCAGTTTGCCATCTTTGAAATCAACAACGGGTTCTTGCACACCGTTGTTGCCCATCGCCTTCAACCTTTCATAGGTGACAATCTTGCCAGTATTGGCATGATAGCCGTCCATGAAGGCATCTTCTTCGGTTTTCCAGTCATAGCCTTTGAACTGATCAGCATAGGCGGCACGCCCGCCTTCACGCAGAACCCGTTCAAGATTTTGCGCAATGCCAGCGGCGATGAGGCAATCTGGCATGGCCGAACCTGGGCCATCCATGTATTTTTCAACTAGACGCATACGGCGTTCACCGTTCATCGACGTCAGGTTCATTTCACCCGATTCAACGGCTGGCAAAACCACATGTGCCGCTTGACCAATCTGCGAATGCACAATATCGACATTGACCGAGAACAAGCCACCAGCATCGATCGCTTTCACGATGGCATCCACCAGCTCTTCACGGGTTGCACCTGCGCTCGCATCCATGGCCTCTTTCACCATATTGGTGCGGCGATTGTACTCGCGCTTGAACACACTGGTATTCAATGTTGTCTTGTAATGGTCATTGGCCCAGACGTGATGAACCTTGCCTTTTCCGGCAATCAGCAATTGATCGATATATGGTGCAGGGCGACCAACATGGCCATCTGATGGGCGCATATAGCCTTCTTGGTGTCCGCCAAGACGACACACACCGCCTCCTTCGCGACCGATATTGCCAGTTGCCAGAGCAATGTTCACCAAGGCACCAACGGTGCGATAGTTGTCATTGCCCCAGATGATTCCTTTTTCATAGGCAGTCACGCATTTGCGACGCGAACCATCATCCTTAGGCTTGGCAATCCACTCCGCAGCTTTCAAAATATCAGCTTCAGAAACACCGCAAATCTTGGCGCCCTCTGCCACCGACATTTTGCAGGCTTTTCGCGCTGCTTCGAGGCCGCCCAGTGCTGCTGGATGACCATCGTCCATCGCCTGCGCGACGTCACCTTGGAATGTCGATTTGGCGATGAACTCCTTGTCGACCCAACCCTTGTCTGTAATGTAAGTGAAAAGTGTATTGAACAACGCAAGGTCGGTGCCGGAGTTGATTGCCAAATGCAGAACATTTTTGGCACCCGCTTCAACTTCGCACGCATTGATCGTTACAGTGCGCCGTGGATCAACTACAATGACCTTTGACCCCTTGCGCATGCCCGGAACCATATGATTGAGGAAGAGGTTCGTCTGAGTTTCGAGCGAATTGGCACCGATCAAGAAAATCGTGTCGGTAAGACCATAATCTTCATAGGCATAGCTCAATTCGCCAACGCCCATATCACGCGTCGAATGGACCTCTGAATTATAGGCCGGCCGATTGTGGATGCGGCAATGTTTTACTTTCATGGATTCGAAATAGAGTTTGCCAGTACCCCATGTGTTTTCGTAACCACCAGCCGAACCACCATGGTCAAACATGGAAACAAAGAGATCATCTTCTTTATCTTTGTCGATCACACGGGCAGTCACGCTCGCAACAAGATCAAGAGCATCTGCCCAGCTTGTAGGTTGCCACGTGCCATAGCGCCAAACCATTGGTTCTTCGAGGCGCTGTTGTTGTGTCCCCGTTTTATCGGAGCGGCGGTTTTCCGCCATGCGTGCACCACGGACTGAACCCAAACCAGAATTCACACTGCAAGCCTTATCGGGCTTGATCACCAGATGAACGTCTTTGCCATTCTGCTTGACGATATTGTACATCGACGGCGCATACCATGCTTCGGTTTCGGCCTCCTGCTGCTTGGAAAGATCAACACCAAAGGCATTGTTCTTTGGATCAGTGCCGCCCTGCTTGTTCACAGGCCAAGTGTAGGCATGATAGCCACACCCTACGATGCAATAGTGACAGGTTACGTTTTGTTTTTTGGCATCTGCCGGAATAATCGGAAGACGCTCAATGTTTCTTTTAAAAGCCATGATGTTCTCCCTCAGAGCACGTTAGACAAACGACCATAGAGCAACTCGTCCACGCCCTCGGCGTAGATGTCACCCTTATCGTCGATGCGAAGCATATATTGCGGCAGGTTCTGTGTGGCTTGGCCCCACGTTTGTTGCCCTCCACTTTCACAATCGAAAACCGAATAGTGGCCGGGACAGTTCATTGTTCGACGTTCAGCATTATAGGCAAGTGGAAAACCTTTGTGTGGGCAGACAGTGGTAAAACCAACAACGTCGCCATCAGGGCCAGCACCACCTTCAACTGCTTTTCCTAGTTTCAACAATACGCCGGGAGCATCAGCGTCAGGATAAGCAACATCAAAAGGTTCGTTGGCTTTAAGGTCTTTAATATTTGCAAGTTTGTTTGAGGGATAGTCCAGCCGCGCACTGGCAGTCGCAGCTTTCGCTTCCTGCGCACTTAATCCCATCAACGGCAGACCAGCGGCCGCCACAAACCCACCACGCAGAAATTGCCTGCGCCCGACTTCCACCAATTTGTCGCATCTTGACATAAGCTTTCTCCCATTGAGTTGTTTTTGGTTGAGGACACTCTAGGGATAACCATCGAACTCACGAATTGTGCTATGCAGCAATTCTGGTTCTCACTAAATCATAGGCTTAAGAATATTGATGTTCAGAATTCCGAACATGCTGCATGAGCGAAGGTTCAGAGTTTCGGACTCTCAGTTGTATGTTCGGCGTGAATACCGAACCTCCGCATTTTGTCCCAGAGAGTCGTCCGCGAAACCTCAAGGAGCTTCGCAGCTTCGCTAATCTGGCCCGAAGTTTTGGTAAGAGCGCGTTCTATTTGCCGACGTTCTGCATCATCGCGCGCTTCCGAGAGTGTAACAAAGGAAACTGGCTTTGTCCTTGAAGCATGCAAAGCATCTGGGAACAAATCATAGGGCATCACCCACTCCCCCGTCGTCAAAGCGCAAGCGCGCTCAACGCGGTTGCGCAGTTCCCGCACATTTCCTGGCCAAGCATGTTCAATAGCCTGATCAAAAGTCAAACTGCTGAAGCCACGCAAAACTGAAGAGGCAATTGGTGAAAACTGTTCAAAGAACATATCCATCAACCACTGAATATCATCGCGGCGCTCCCGAAGTGGCGGAACTTCCAGACGCATTCCGCTGATGCGATAATAGAAATCCTTTCGAAATTCTCCGCTCTGTGCCAATGCCGCAACGTCGCGGTTGGTCGAACACACAATCCTCCCATGAAACTGCATCACCTGCTCGCCACCAACGCGGCTGAATTCACGAGTTTCAATCAAGCGCAATAATTTTGCTTGAAGCGCCAGCGGTAATTCCGCAATCTCATCGAGAAAAAGGATTCCCGCTTTGGCGCGTTCAGCCAGTCCGCGATGAAATTTTTGCGGCCCCTGCCCATGAAAGCCGAAAAGCTCACGCTCAACCAGATCAGCTGGAATTGCGGCACAGTTCACCGCAATAAAGGGTTCCTTTGAACGTACCGAAATTGCGTGCAAAAAACGTGCGCACACATCTTTACCAGCACCAGTTTCACCTGTTACCAAAAGCGGACTTTTTAAGTCACAAATCTTTCGAATATTTATCTCAAGATCTATCATCAAACTTGATACACCCAGCACTTTTTCAGCCGAAGAAGCATGGTGTCGATTGATGAGCGAGCTTACGCGAGAAACAAAGGCGGACATTTCGAAAGGTTTTGTGATGTAGTCTCCTGCCCCTGCACGCATGACTTGAACTGCCTGATCAACGTCCCCATAAGCCGTTACAAACAAAAATGGCGGGATTGATCCTTGCGAAGCCAAAGTTCGGAACAACTGGTCACCACGCACATCGGGCAAGCGGATATCACACACAACAAGATCAGGACTGGTAGCTCGCAGCCCATGCATAGCCTCGTCACCAGTCTGCCACCAATCAACATGACAACCCTCAAGTGTAAGGCTTTGGACAAGCGACTCTCCCATGATTGGATCATCTTCAATGAGACCAATTGTGCGCCCTTCAAGCTGCATCACGTTTTTCCACTATTTTAGAACCTACCTGAAGCCGAATTATTGTGCCTGTTTCCTTGCTCTTCACAATTGAAAGTGTACCATTCATTTCATCACACAAGCGCTTAACAATCCACAGTCCCAAACCCGAACGATTATCGAGGGGAGCTGATCCAGCACCCTTGCGCTCAATGTATTCAAGTATGTTACTTGGAAGTCCAGGTCCAGAATCCGAAATCTCTGCTATAAAAATCTCACCTTCCATGCGAGCTTCAAAACCTACCTCACGCCCTTCAGGACTGGCGCGACACGCGTTGATAAGCAAGTTTAGCACCGCATCTCGCACAGGAACGGCACCAATAGTCGAGGATTCAAACGTTGCCACATTCCAGTTCATTTGTAGACCACGTTCACGTGCTTCCGGCTTAATCAATAGGCGCAAATCATCAAGATCGTTGGTGGTTAAGTTCCTGTGACTTCGGTCTGCTCGATAGCTTGTCAGAGTGGAGCGCACCAAATCCCTGATGCCGCGCAAGCCATTGTCAATGAGTCTGACAGACCGCGAGCGAACATCAAGATTTGCGCCATGATTTTTGAGTGCATCCAACGCATTAAACATTCCGCCCAAAGGATTGTTAATTTCATGCGCCATCCCAGATGCCAAACGACCAAGGCTGGCTACTTTTTCTTCTTCGGCCAATTGGGTGGCTAAAGATTCGCGTTCGCCGATTGCCAAAGTGAGGTCGTTGAATCGATTGAAGAGTTTACGAAATTCGCTACTTTGCCTTGCAATCACGTCGGGTTCGATTGGCGTCATTGCACCTTGCGTAGAATTTTCAAAGTGCTCTGCAAGCACCGCAACGGGACGGAGCATTCGACGCACCATCGCAAAACCCGCGAGCACGAGCAAAAGAGTGAGAAGAGAATTCGTCGCTACCAAAGTCCAAAATACACTGTCGCGCTCGGCAAGAAGCTTTCTAATATCTATTTCAGCAACGATCTGACCAATTTGCTTTCCTTGATAGGTTAAAACCCTGTGCAACAATGCCGTTCCACCAGCTTTATCAATGTTCATGAATTGATCGGTTCTCTGTCCGCTAATAAATTTCTGCGGAAGGTCAGACTGGGATGGAAATTGAACCGGATCGCTGCTCGCGACTATACTACCGTTTTGGTCAGCCACAATTGTCCAATGAACATTCACGCCTTCGTATTGATTTCTTGATTGATCAAGAATGTCAAAAACCTCCCAAACATCATCGCGCACCACGGATGGCAACATCGAGGATGAAAGCCCATCCAGATAAGTAGATGCGAGTTGTTGCAATTGAACTTCTTGGGTCTGGCCAAGCCTAGAAAGCACGCGATCGGAGATAGTGGCACTTATGATAAGCATGAGCGCCGCCACGACTAACGGCGCTTTGAGACTCAAAGGCCAAGAACGACCTAATGTTGCGAAAGGAAATTGGCTCATGTTCCGAGACCCCTTACCAACTCCATCTTCGCAACGATTGCACTATAGAGACTTTCCGGTTCTGTTTCGAAGCCGTCCAATCTCAAGAGCTTGAGAACGTCTTGTCCTTCCGTGTCGTTTTTCATGTCGAGAAGTGCGGCTTGAATGAGGCGCACGTTTTCGCCTGTGCTTTGACTGCGTAAGCAAGCGACAGGAGGAAAACCCAATTCTTCCGACTTACGTATGATTTTCGTTTTCGCTGTGAGGTCGGGCTCTAGCTCAGACATCACATCCCAAACATAGCCATCGACACTTCCGCTTTGCGCGAGACCGGACGCCACCGCTCTCACCACATTGCGATGACCATATGTAAATATAATTTTTTTGAAAAATTGATCCGGGCGCAGCTTGCGTTCGGCAAGAAGTGCGGCAGTTACCAGATATCCCGAATTGCTATTTGGATCAGAAAAGGCATGAATATCACCACGCAAATCATCAATGTTTGTGGCGGTCCGGCTATTTGGGACAATAAGATATGACTGATAAAGTGGCTTTTGCCGCCAGAGGGGAACCGCAACAATAGAAAGTTTTGCAAGGTATTGGGCAAGTGGAAACCCGCAAATCCAAGCTGCGTCCAGTTGCCCAGAAAGCAGTAAAGTTGTAATTTCTTCGTAAGTTCGACGCTGCACAAGTTGAACCTCACGTCCGACCGCGCGAGTAAGGTAGGATGAAAGTTTGTTCAGGAGCTCTAAATCATTTGTGAGGAACACCGGCGTTAAGCCAAATTGAATTGGGCTTTGTTGTGCCCATGCGAGCCCAGACTCTGACAGACCCAAAGAAAGGAAAGCAGCCCCCTTAGTCAGAACGACACGCCTGCTGGATTTTCGAATTTCCATAGTGGGAGGATAGACCATTTTCCAAATTACTTGGAGTTGAATTCAATCCCCAGCTGTGCGCACAATTGTTGCAATGCAGCAAGTGGACTGAAGCAATGATCACTTTCTCTCAACTCCAACATGCTCCGGCTTTAGGCGTTAGGTGAATTCAGTTTTTGATTATTTCGAGTGAGCAAAACTGCAGGAGATACTCCAAGTGAATTACTAAGCTTTTCTACGACATCAACGGTTGGAGATTTTTCTTCGCGTTCAATCTGTCCAACATAGTTCCGATTGATCCCGGCCTGAAACGCCAACTCCTCCTGCGAAAGCCCTTTCTGCTTTCTCAAGACTCTTAAATTTTTTGCCACGATCTGCCTCAGTTTCATAGAGGCAAGCGACAACAAAACCTACTATAGTGCGACCTACTATAGTAGGTATTGTGCGAGATGAACGACGAATTGAAATATCCATCACGCGATTTGGTGTTGAAACTTCATTGGCCAATTGACGAAGCAGTGGCCGTTGGAGGACATTGCGTTGTCGTAGAACTTCAATTTGTTGATGGACTTAACGAAGCATCCAGCGCGCGACCGAGATGATTGCGCGAAATGCCGAGATCGTTGGGGCCAGCGCCCATCGGAAAGCGTGCCTTTGTTGCAACGATC
>JAYVPZ010000137.1:0-2325 GCA_043757105.1 Aestuariivirga sp.
GCCGTCAATCACATGCAAATTGCCCTGCCCGCGGTAATATTCCACGAGTGGAGCCGTCTGCTTATTATAAACTTGAAGTCGGTCACGCACCGTCTTCTCGTTGTCGTCTGGGCGACGCGTAAACTCTGTTGAGCCACACACATCGCATGTGCCAGCCTTTTTGGGCTTGGCATATTCTTCATGGTAACCTGCTCCACATTTGGCGCAGGTGTAACGGCCCGTGATGCGCTTTACTAAAGCCTCATCATCAACCTTCATTTCGATCACAGCATCAAGTTTAGCACCGCGAGACTTCAGCATCCTGTCGAGGCTTTCAGCCTGCGCTGGGGTGCGCGGGAAGCCGTCAAACACAACACCTTTGGCCACATCAGGCCTATCCATACGTTCGGCCACAATGCCCAAAATAACATCATCTGAAACCAAATCGCCCCGGTCCATAATCGCTTTGGCCTTGAGACCGATTTCTGATCCGGCAGTAATTGCCGCGCGGAGCATATCACCTGTTGAAAGCTGCTTGAACCCGTGGGCTGTTTCTAAAATCTTAGCCTGCGTACCTTTTCCCGCACCCGGAGGCCCAAGCAGAACTAAATTCATTTCCGTCCGCCGCGCAGATTGGCTTTCTTCATCAGCTTTTCATATTGCTGCGACAGCAAATGGCCTTGGATCTGCGAAACCGTATCAAGTGTCACGCTGACCACGATCAGAAGCGAAGTGCCGCCGAAATAAAACGGGATTCCGGAATAGGCCACGAGCAGTTCGGGGATCAAGCAGATGATCACAATATAGATCGCGCCAATTACAGTGATGCGTGTGAGAATACGGTCGAGATATTCAGCAGTTTGATCACCGGGGCGGATACCTAGAATGAATCCGCCAGATTTCTTCAAGTTTTCCGCGGTCTCTTTCGTGTTGAACATAATCGAGGTGTAGAAGAAGCAGAAGAACACAATCAAAGCTGCATACATGATCAGGAACAATGGCTTACCATGGCCCAGCAAAGCAGTGGCTTGGTTCAACCAATCTGGGCCCTTGCCTGCTGAGAAATTTGCAACCGTCAAAGGCAACAACAACAATGATGAAGCAAAGATTGGCGGGATAACGCCTGATGTATTGAGCTTCAACGGAAGGTGCGAGCTTTCAGCCTGAGTAACACGCATGCCGACTTGCCGCTTCGGATATTGAATGAGCAATCGCCGCTGAGCACGTTCAAAGAACACGATAAAGGCCACAACAGCAATCGCCATGATCAAAATGGCCATGATCAGGAACGGAGACATTTGGCCTGTGCGACCGAGTTCTAACATACCAGCAACAGCAGCTGGCAAGTTGGCCACGATGCCAGAGAAAATGATAAGCGAGGTGCCGTTACCGATGCCGCGCGCGGTAATTTGCTCACCCAGCCACATCAGAAACACAGTGCCGCCAGTCAGAGTAATAACAGTCGTCGCGATAAAGAACGGCCCAGGATTGATCACCAACCCCCCTCGCCCTTCAAGCCCCACGGCAATGCCATAAGCCTGCAACGCCGCCAGAAGCACGGTGCCATAACGCGTATATTGGTTGATTTTCTTGCGGCCCGACTCGCCTTCTTTTTTCAAAGCTTCAAGATGCGGAGACACAGTGGTCATCAACTGCATAATGATCGAGGCCGAAATATAGGGCATGATATTGAGCGCGAAAATGGCCAGACGACCAAGCGCGCCACCCGCCAAACCATTCACCCAACCCAAAATGCCAGAAGCATTTTGAGCGGCAAATTTGGCCACTTCGTTGGTATCAATACCGGGAATTGGAATGTAAGAACCGAGGCGGTAAACAATCAAAGCGCCAAGCGTGAACCAAAGCCGCTTCTTCAAATCTTCCGATTTGCCCAGCGAACTGAAATTTATATTTGCCGCGAGTTGTTCAGCTGCCGATGCCATATTTTATCCTTTGTCCAATGTCACACGACCGATATGGGGTGCGACACCCGAACCATCAACCTTTGGCCTTAACTTCTACCTTAGGCTCGTCAACGCGGGAAACTTTCACCGAACCGCCAGCCTTTTCAACAGCCGCAACTGCGCCCTTAGAAGCGTAATACACTTCAAACGAGACTTTGGCCTTGATGTCAGCATTGCCGATCAAACGAACGCCGCCTGATTCCAACTTTGTGATAACGCCAGCGGCATAAAGTGCTGCACCCGTTACCGGGGCTTTCACATCAAGCTTCTTGGCTTCAATGGCAACCGCAACGCGGGCCAAATTGATTTCATTATATGGAACTTCGTTTGGCTTGTTAAAGCCGCGCTTCGGTAGGCGGCGATAGATCGGCATTTGACCGCC
>JAYVPZ010000138.1:0-2323 GCA_043757105.1 Aestuariivirga sp.
GGGGACCTCTAGATCCACAATCTAGCGCTCTAACCAACTGAGCTATGGCGGCATCCTGCTTGTGCAATAGCCCTAGAATTCTGGAATTTCAACTCGCAAACCAAAATTTACTCTAAATTGTTGCGGTGCGGCGAATAAATCGTCCGATTTGCACAGTCTAGGGTCATAAAACCTTAACGAAAGGTGGACGGAACACTTAAAAATTGATTAGTTAATTTTGCAATTTAACTTTTTGAGACTTAAAAGCATTGTCGGCCCCTAAAATCCAAACACTGGAAGACTTGCGCAAATCGGCTGGTGCCGCGTGGCTCTGGGACGGCATGCGCGGGCGATTGGTTTGGGCCAATGCTGTCGGCATTGCTGCGTTTGACGGTCAATCGGTTTTTGATTTGATTGACCGGGTGTTTGATCCGCTGGAATCCGGCGTTGCAATAATTGCCGATTTGACCAAAACTTTGAAGCGCGACGAAATCAGAAAAGTCGCGTTAGAGTTTCCGTCGACAGCACGCGCTGAGGCATTTGATTGCCAATGCTGGCTACATACTTTGGCCGATGGTAGGTCGGGACTACTGGTTTTTGCGCCTTTGACCAATGATGCAGATCAATCCGACAATAATCTTTTCAGCCAGTTACCTGTTGCTGCGGTGTTGGTGCTGCATGATGGCAAATTTTCAAAGACCAATGCGATGGCTTCAACATTGTTTGATGTTGCCAAGCAACGTAACATTTCAGAATTGCTTGGTAATGCCGAACGTGCTGAAAAATTATTGGGCCGATTGCAGGCCATTAATTTAGTGAGTGCTATTGAACCATTCGAAGGCCTTTACGGCAAACGCGAAGCCCGCGTAACTTTGCGCCGATTGTCAGGCGAGGATGATCCCTTTGCCATACTGGTGATGGAGGACATTACCGAGCGTCGTAACATGGAACGGCAACTCATTGACTTGCCTTTGCCTGTTGTTGATCTCGTCAAGCCCACAAGCAATGATGCACAAGCGTTTGAAGCATTGGCGCGCAGTTTGAATGATGCCATAGCAAAGGCTGATTTAGAACCTGTCGTTGAAAACTTGCAGATAAGTGTCACGCCAAAGAAGGCAGAAATTCAAAAACCACCTACGCCCGTCGCGCTGCCGCCACGCGCTATTGTTAACGCTTTGGAAAATTCGGGTAGTGCGCTTATTATTGCGCAGCAAAATGTGGCGGCTTTTGTTTCAAAAAAGGCTCTGCAGTTGTTGGGGTTTGAAAAGTCGTCCGAATTATTTCGGAACTTTGATTTGCTGCAAGAAATTTTTAATTCACCGTCGCCAAACGCTATCGTTTCTTGGACGTCAGAAAATCAGAATAGAATTGATTTTGCGGTTTCGTCAAATTCTATTCCGTGGATCAATGGGCCAGCCAAGCAATTTATTTTGCGCCCAGTGAAGGTGGTAGAAAAAATTACCGCCGCACTTCCTGCACCTGTGGAATTGGCTGTTGTTGCTCCGCCAATTGCTGCCGAACAAGAAATTATTCTTCCAAGAATTCAAACCGCTGCCAATGATGACGCGGCTGGTTCAATGCTTGATGATGAGTTGAATAGCATTTTGGATATTGCCTCGGACGGCATTATCACACTTGATCAAGCCGGATTGATTATGAGTTTTAGTGCTGGCGCTGAATCGATTTTTGGTTGGCGCAGCGCTGAAGTGAAATCAAAGCCCTTGGCTGATTTCTTTGCAAGTGACAGCAGAAAAATTTTGCAACAATATTTGGCAGGACTTCAAGGGCCGGGCCTTGGCGCTGTTTTTAATGACGGGCGGGAGGTGAATGCTGTTGTTAAACAAGGTGGCTCAGTTCCACTGTTTTTGACGATCGGCAAGCTTCAATCTTCAAAATCGGGCGCAGCATTCTGTGCTGTTGTGCGCGACATTACATCTTGGAAGCGCACTGAAAAAGAATTACGGGAAGCCAAAGAAAGTGCCGAGGCTGCAAGCCGCCAGAAGTCAGATTTTTTGGCACGGATTTCACATGAACTACGCACGCCTCTGAACGCAATTATCGGCTTTTCTGATGTGATGCGGCTTGAACAGTTTGGTGAAATTCGCAACGATAAATATCGTGGCTATGTGAACGATATTCATGCAAGCGGCGGCCATTTGTTAGCGCTTATAAATGATCTGCTTGATCTTTCTAAAATTGAAGCTGGCAAGATGGAGCTTAATTTCACGGCGGTGAATGTGGCCGATTGTGCGGATCACGCGATTAAACTTTTGCAAGAAACAGCCACGCGCGGACGTGTGTTAGTACGCAAATCATTTCCCGAAAAACTGCCCCGCGTGGTAGC
>JAYVPZ010000139.1:0-2319 GCA_043757105.1 Aestuariivirga sp.
TCCGTTGCGAAAACGACAATCGTGCCCGACTTTGGTAAAGTAGCGTTGGCAAAGGCTATTTTCATTAGAAGAATCCTTGATGTGAAATTTACCTGTGCATAGCGGGCTGCGCTTGCGCCTTCAACTGGGCATTAGTGACGCGTTAACCAACAGGGGCGGAAGCTGCGCAATAACCCTATTTTCACCAGATTATTACGAAATATTTCTTCCCTTCACGGCACGGTTAAAACTCGTTAAGGAAGTAGGACGGTTGTGTTGACTTGGGTGGTAACGTTTGAGCGAAACTAGGCGAAAGAGCAAAGGCTTTAGCCTGCTGCGGGGAAGTGTTTCCTGCGGTGCCATTTTGCTTGGGTTGAGTATGTTTGTTTCGGCACTCCCTGCACTTGCTATCACCGAAAAAAAACTGATTGAGCCTAATCTGACCCTGCCGCGCAAGGGCACCAAGGTTGATGTGGTGGCTGATAAAATTGCCTATGATCCAAAAACTAAAAATGCTGTGGCGACGGGCATGGTGAAACTGGTTTATGGACCTTTTACGTTGGTGGCGACACGGGTCGAATATAACGCTACGTCGGGCGCGTTTAAGGCCAATGGTTCAGTTGTTGTGCGCGAACCTAACGGCAACATTCTTAAAGCTGACACTCTGGAGTTGACGAACAAGTTCAAGGCTGGATTTGCCAAGCATGTTCAAGCGCTTCTTACAAACGATGTTAGGATTACTGCTGAATATGCGCGTCGTTATGTTGATGGCATAACAGTTTACGAGCATGCAACTTATACGGCCTGCAAAGATTGCACAACGCGCAGTGGGCACCCGCTTTGGCAGGTGGTGGCAGACCGAGCTACGCATGACAATAATACGCATGATATTTCATATGTGAACCCAAAGCTGCAAGTGAATGGTGTGACGATTGCGGCGGCACCCTATTTTACTTATCCTGACCCTTCAGTAAAGCGTCGGTCTGGTTGGCTAGTGCCTGATGTGAAAGTTGGCGGGGCTTACGGGATTGGCATTGCGCCTACTTATTTCTGGGCGATTGCGCCTGATTATGATTTGACGTTTCGCCCATTGCTGACGACCAAGCAAGGGCCTGTGGCCGATTTGGAATGGCGACAAGCGACCGAGACTGGCCAATACAATATCAGGGCCATGGGGGTGCATCAGTTCACTCAGTTGCCAGCACCTGATGATCAGGATTGGCGCGGGGCTGTGACTTCGGAAGGTAAGTTTGTGCTGAGCGAAGATTGGAACTGGGGATGGCACGCGACCTTTGCAAGCGACCCTACATTTCTCAATCATTACGGTTACGACTCACGCGAGATTGCAAACAACGATGTTTATGCGGTTGGGCTTTGGGATCAGAATTATGTTTCAGCGCAAGTGCTGAATTTTCAATCTTTGAGCACCTATGTGAAGCAAGGCGATTTGCCCACGGCGATGCCATATTTTTCTGGCGAGCATGTTTTTCGTGACCTCGATATTGGCGGTGATATGACTTTGAATTGGAGTGCATACTCGTTGCACCGCGCTGACACCAGCACACCCTATGCCACTGTGAACCACGGGACTGACCAAACGCGCGGTGTTGTTGATTTAGGTTGGAAGACCGAAATGATAACCGATAACGGAATTGTTGTTTCGCCTTTCGCCAAGCTGCGTAATGAAGTTTATATTACTGACAATGTGCCGGGTGCGGCTAGCGCACAAGAAACCACGGGAAAGATTTTACCGTCGGTGGGTGTTGATGTGCGCATGCCGTTTATATCTTCTGCTGAATATGGGCAGAGCATTATCACACCTGTGTTCCAGTTTATCTCGGCTGCTGATCAGGGCAAAACTAATAATTGGGGCAATGAAGATGCGATCACTTTAAACTTTGACCACACGAGCCTTTTCCTTACTGATCGGTTTACGGGGCTGGATCGGTATGAGGGTGGAACGCGGGCCAATGTGGGCATGACATATGCTTACTATGACGCTGGTGGTGGATTTGTGCGGGCTAGTGCTGGCGAGTCTTTGCATATTGCGGGCCAAAATAGTTTTGTGGCCGGTTCTGGATTGAGCGGCGATCGTTCCGATCTGGTTGCCAATGTGGTTTTCCAGCCATGGAATAATTTTTCGTTTTCTTATGAAGCTCGCATGCTGAATGATTTTTCTGCGGTGCACCGGCAAGAAGCTTTGGCAAGCCTCACTTTTGACAGGTTTTCAGCCAATCTGGGCTATCTGAACATCAAGGCTGAACCGAGCTATGGCCGCACTCATGATGAAAACTGGGCGCAAGGCGATTTCAAGTTTGGACTTGATAATGGATGGGACGT
>JAYVPZ010000140.1:0-2312 GCA_043757105.1 Aestuariivirga sp.
CCCGGAATTTCATAGATCTCGCTCAACTCCGGCATTGCACTTGCGGCCTCAGGCGGGCGGTTGCAATCATAGGCGAGGCGTGAATAGCGCTGCAAAATCAGCGGTGCATCAAGCAGCCGTGATAACATCCGCGCTGTGGAGCCAGCTCCAATGTCATAAGCAATGTGGCGGTTGAGATCGGCCTCCGTCAACCCAAGCGTGCCCAAGCTGCGCGGCAAAAAGTTTGAAGCATGTTCGCAAATGAGCACGAAGGGCGATGCGCCCCTTTCATTGATCAGCTCAGCGGGGTGGGCCTCATCCGCTTCTAACAGTTTCGACATTCAGAAAATTCCTCTTGAACGCCATCTTCTCAGAGTTGACGCAGATTGCCAATAGCATGCCGTGCCGTTGCCAGAGTGCCAAGTGTCGTAAAAATCGTGGCAAGAGTTTGGTGCGCGTCCAGTAATCATTAGAGTAAGACGGGTGGCACTGTATTGGAAAATTTCGACTTCATAATTGTAGGTTCAGGCTCTGCTGGCTCGGTCATGGCCAAGCGCTTGTCGGAAGATTTGAAGAACACAGTGCTGGTTCTCGAATTTGGTGGCACTGATCGCGGGCCACTCATTCAAATGCCATCTGCTCTTTCTTATCCCATGAGCATGAAGCTCTATAATTGGGGTTTTGAATCGGAGCCAGAACCCCATCTCAATAACCGCAAACTGGTCACGCCGCGCGGCAAGGTGATGGGTGGGTCGTCTTCGATCAACGGCATGGTTTATGTGCACGGCCATGCAAAGGATTTTGACACTTGGCGTGATATGGGGGCGAGCGGTTGGAGCTATGCTGACGTGCTGCCCTATTTCAAGCGCATGGAAAATGTTGAAGGCGGCGAGAAAGGTTGGCGCGGGACGCAAGGCCCCATGTTTGTCAAACGCGGACGCATGAAGAACCCGCTTTACCAAGCTTTCATCGATGCTGGCGTGCAAGCGGGTTATCCGCATACGGATGATTATAATGGTCATCAGCAAGAAGGCTTTGGCGCTTTTGAAATGACGGTGCATGACGGCCTGCGTTGGTCGGCTGCCAATGCTTATCTCAAGCCCGCACTAAAAAACGGCAAAGTTAAATTGCAGACCAATGCTCGCGTGCGCAAAATTTTGCTTGAAGGCAAAAAAGCTGTTGGCGTTGAATATGAGTTGGGCGGCAAGATTATCAAAGCGATGGCCAACCGTGAAGTTATCATCGCTGCTTCCACCATCAATTCCCCAGCCCTCTTGCAACTCTCGGGCATCGGCCCGGGCAGAGTCTTGGCTGAGGCGGGTGTTCCCCAAGTTCATGAACTCGCGGGTGTGGGCGAAAATCTGCATGATCACCTCGAAGTTTATTTTCAGCTGCGGTGCTTAACCGATGTTTCGCTCAATCGTGATCTCGGCTTGTTCTCAAAAGCCATGATCGGCGCGCAGTGGTTGTTGTTCGGCACAGGTCTCGGGGCCACCAATCATTTTGAATCCTGTGGTTTCATTCGCTCTAGGGCAGGCATCGAGTATCCCGATATTCAATATCACTTCCTGCCCGCCGCCATGCGTTATGATGGCAAGGCGGCTTTTGATGGGGATGGATTTCAAGTGCACACAGGCCCCATGCGCACCAAGTCGCGCGGGTTCGTCCGTATACGGAACAATGATCCAGCACAGGCCCCTAAAATCCTGTTCAACTATATGAGCCATCCCGATGACTGGGAAGAATTCCGCGCCTGCATCCGCTTAACCCGCGAGATTTTCAAACAAGACGCCATGAAACCCTATGCCGGCGAAGAAATTCAACCCGGTGCCGCCGCCGTAACCGACGACCAGATTGACGCCTTCATCCGCGAACACGGCGAAAGCGCCTACCATCCTTGTGGCACTTCGAAGATGGGGTCGGTGAAAGATAAGCTGGCGGTGGTCGACCCCGAATGCCGCGTGATCGGCATGCAAAACTTGCGCGTCGTCGACTCCAGCATTATGCCGCAAGTGACCAACGGCAATCTGAATTCACCAACTTTGATGATCGGTGAGAAGGCGAGCGATCACATTCTCGGCAAACAAATGCTGCCACCCTCAAATCAAGAACCGTGGATCAATCCGGATTGGAAGACGAGGCAGAGGTAGGTTGGGCCATGGTAATTTATGTTGCAAAATCAAATATTACTGGTATGAGTATTTCTGCGGCTCATACCCGCTAAGTAACAAGCGGCTCACACCCGCTAAGTAACAAGCGGCTCATACCCGCTAAGTAACAAGCGGCTCATACCCGCTAAGTAACAAGCGGCTCATACCCGCTAAGTAACAAGC
>JAYVPZ010000141.1:0-2309 GCA_043757105.1 Aestuariivirga sp.
AAACTTGGCCCCGATGATGTGAGGATTGCTATTCATACTGTGGGTGTGTGCGGCAGTGACGTGCATTATTACACGCATGGCGCCATTGGAAAATTCGTCGTGAATGCGCCGATGGTTTTGGGACATGAGGCTTCGGGCACCGTGAAGGAATTGGGCACGAACGTGAAAAACTTCAAAGTTGGTGACCGCGTCTGCATGGAACCCGGTGTCGCGAATATGAATTCACGCGCCACCAAGATGGGGATTTATAATCTTGATGGTGACCTCACATTCTGGGCCACACCGCCTGATCATGGCTGTCTGACACCAAATGTGGTTCACCCTGCCGCTTTCACATACAAATTACCCGATCATGTTTCATTTGCCGAAGGTGCGATGGTTGAACCCTTTGCAGTGGGCATGCAGGCTGCCACGCGCGCGCGTATTCAGCCCGGCGATGTGGCTTTGGTGACAGGTTGCGGGCCAATCGGAATTATGGTTGCGCTGGCAGCCCTTGCGGGCGGTTGTGCCAAGGTTTTGATTTCAGATGTGTCGGCACCCAAGCTTAAAATTGCCGCGCAGTATGCTGGCATCATTCCTATCAACATTACCGAAACCAAATTGGAGAATGCTGTGGCAACTCATACGTCAGGCTGGGGTGTTGATGTTTTATTTGAAGCCAGCGGCAGCCCACGGGTTTATCCCACCATGTTTGATCATTTGCGCCCCGGTGGCGCTGTGGTGATTGTGGGGCTTCCCATTGATCCAGTTGCATTTGATGTGATAGGCGCAGTGGTGAAAGAAGCCCGCATTGAAACCGTTTTTCGCTATGCCAATGTCTATGACCGCGCCATAGATTTGATGGCCTCTGGCAAAGTGAATTTGAAACCGCTCATCACTGAAACATTTGATTTTGATGACAGCATCAAAGCATTCGAGCGTGCTGCTGAAGGTCGTCCAACCGACGTAAAACTACAAATCAAAATCGGAAAATAAAAATGCGGCACTCATTTCTGAGCGCCGCATTTCAAAAATCGCAGGGATTATGCCTTGCCCCAAATCTTCTTGTAAGCACCTTGATAATCATTGCCGGGATCAAAGCCATTCTTGGGGCCACCGTCGAATTCAACGTTAGCTTTGGTCACAACATGCAGTGGTGACACATAGCCCGACCAAGCTTCACCAGCCATGGCGCGGTTCAACTCATCCACCAATTGCCAACCTTGCAAGTTGAGTGGCTCTGCCACTGTTGCTGCTTGATATTGGCCAGAACGAATGCGTTGGTAAGCAGATTCAGAACCGTCGCCTGCCGATACGTTGTTAGGCGCCTGGCCTGAACCTGCAATGCCTGCGGCTTGCAAGGATGGGCCCATGAAATCGAAGTAGAGATCATTGATCGCCATCGAATGCGTCCACTTTGCGCCGTGCTTTTGGAGAAGCGAAGTGGTGAGCTGTGGCATGCGCTGAGAGGTTTCTGCAATTGGGGTATCAACCCATTCAACAGTTGTGCCACCGAGCTTCTCAATAACTTCCTGCATCTTCTTTGCCTTGGCAATGGCGATGGCATAAGTCGAGTCAGTGAAATAAATGCAGCCCGGTTTGCCCTTGGCATCAATATAGGCCCACATGGCAGCAGCCGTTGAAACCTGCATTGGATCAGTGGTCACATTCGCAAAAATCCCAAGATCAGGTGATGGGCCAGTGGTTGGCGATGAGTGCCAGGTTACAACTGGAATGTTAGCAGCTTTTGCAGCAGCCATGCCTTGGGCTTGTTCGGTTGTATCAAAGCCGCTGACGATGATGCCATTTGGCTTCAAAGCAAGTGCTTGGCCAAAGGCAGCAGCGCGGCCATCAACTGAACCGGCACCGTCAATTGTTTTTACAGTCCAACCAATGGCAGCACAGGCTTCTTCAGCACCCTTGGATGAACCCAAGATGCCGCCATTCTTCATGTCGCCAGCAAGAATGACAATCGACTTTCCTGCTTGGGCTTTTGGTCCGGTGGTCGGGCCATCCCATTTGTCAGCTTTCATGGCATATTTATCCACGATAGCTTGTGCGTCTGACATTGTGTCAGCAAACACCACTTCGGTTAACATTGGCACGGTGAAACCCAGTGCAATGCCGCGTTTTAGTAAATCTCTACGATCCATAGTTCACTCCCATTATTTTTTATTTTGATACCTTCTGGGCGGCACCGCGTTTGCGTTGGGCGTAACCTGCTATGCCAATCGCAATGAGCAATGTTGCGCCGTTGAACAACGGTTCGACCCAGAACGAACCGCCAAATTGCTGAATGCCAGAAATGCCAACAGCAAGAATTGCCACCC
>JAYVPZ010000142.1:0-2296 GCA_043757105.1 Aestuariivirga sp.
TGCAGCGGGTGTGCTGTATCCCGTGTTTGGCATTTTGCTCTCACCCATGATTGCGGCAGCGGCCATGGCTTTGAGTTCTGTCAGCGTGATTGGCAATGCACTGAGATTGCGCAACACCTTGGTCTCATAAAACCTTGTTAAGGCTTCGCCATGGAAAATTTAACATGCAAATTTTTGTAAGCGGGTTGTAGTACAGTGGACTGAAAGTTAAAACCACATATTGTGAAGAAGTATTTTTATCAATGAATTTTCAGATCCCTAATTTTGCGTCAGCTTGAGCGCAGTAAAGAGTAGAGATGACTGTCGCTGTCGTAGTTTTTGTTTTTGTTTATTTGGGCATGGGTTTGGGTGGGGTGCCAGGTTTGGCGCTGGACCGAACGGGCATTGCACTTCTTGGCTTAATCACGCTTATTGCGACAGAAACCATGACGCTTGCAGAAGCGGCGGCCGCCGTTGATACTCCAACGATTGCGCTGTTGTTTGCACTGATGATTATTTCGGCGCAGTTTGAGCAATCTGGTTTTTACAGTTGGGTTGCCCAACGTGTAACCCGGGCCGCAAAGAGCCCTAAATCTCTCCTTGCTGCGGTTATCGCTGCGACGGGGTTGCTTTCAGCAGTTTTAACGAATGATGTTGTGGTTTTCGCGCTGACGCCTTTGCTGTGCGCTGGCATTCTTGCACTGAAGCTTGATGTGAGACCTTATCTTATGGGGTTGGCGGCTGCAGCCAATGCGGGTTCAGCTGCAACTCTTATTGGCAACCCTCAAAATATTCTCATCGGCCAAGCTGGCAAACTTGATTTCTTGCGTTACGTGCTTTTCGCGTTGCCGCCCACACTTCTCACTCTGGTGATTATTTACGGCGTGATCGTGCTGACATGGCGAATGGAACCTGCCAAAATCATCAAGGTTGAAGTGCCTGTTCAGCTTGATCGTTATCAATTGGGCAAGGCAATCTTGGCAGTCACTGCACTCATAGGGCTGTTTTTAACGCCATTGCCGCGCGAGGTTTCTGCTTTGGCTATTGCTGGTGTTTTGCTACTTTCACGGCGGCTATCTTCGCGGGACATGATTGGTGCTGTGGATTGGCACCTTTTGCTCATGTTCACCTGTTTGTTCGGAGTAACCGAGGCTTTTTCGCGCACTGGCTTGGCGCAACAAGGGCTCGCTTGGCTCGGCGGTCTTGGTCTCTATCCTGATCATATGACACTGATGGCCCCGGTTACTTTGGTGGCGTCCAATACAATTGGCAATGTTCCCTTTGTCGTTTTGTTTATAAAGCTTCTGCCAAACCTTGGCTCTGGCCCGCTTTTCAGTTTGGCAATGCTTTCAACTTTTGCTGGGAACCTGCTTCTCACAGGTTCAATTTGCAATATCATCGTGGCGGAGCGAGCAACAATGCAGGGCGCCAGCTTGAGCTTCATAGATTTTGCACGTTCAGGCATACCGATTACAATTTTGAGCATGGCTGCAACGATTGCTTGGCTTCTCACAACCAAACTGCTGGTTTTATAGCTGCTTGGTTTTTCGGTTTTTCCGCGCTTGATTGTTTGCGTTTCGAAGTTACTTTGCCTCAAACTTCTATCTAACTTTGAATTGCTCTGTAGGTTTAAGACCTGCCACCATCTTTAGTTCACGCCGAAGTAAAATTTTCTTGGGTTTGGAGTCATTTGGAAGTTGATGGACGCCGCGGAAAGCTAAGCATTCTATGCTAGGAAAAGGAAAATATGCAGCGATCCTTAATCGAGAATTTTGTACGAATTCCTCCGCCAAACTTGGCAGAACTTGGCGGAAACTTGGCGGAAGAAGGGTGTTTGTTCTATCCTTGTTCGTCTTTTGCGGTGCGGTATCGTTCTCGAAAATCCTCCAAATGTGAATTCTGAAAAACTGTTCTTGGTTCAAATTTTTTACACCAGAAATAGCTGTGAACTGAGGCGGTAGTGCAGTCACATAGAAAAATGATGACAAAAATAGCGTTGTGAATTCAATGTTTTTTTACGTTTCTGGGTCATCAAAGTGCGCGACGCCAATTATATTTCTTGTGGCTTGCTTTGCTGATTTTCAATGCGTATAGAACAGCATCCGCAGTCAACGTGGGTGGTTAGCTCAGCGGTAGAGCACTACCTTGACATGGTAGGGGTCACAGGTTCGAACCCTGTATCGCGCACCATCCGACAACGCTTCGCGTAGTCAGAATGGCAGGCCATCTGGGAGACAAACAAGTTCTGACTTCTGTGATGAAGTTTTTTTACACTTATGTGCTGCAGTGTGCTGATTGCAGGCTCTACACGGGATAC
>JAYVPZ010000143.1:0-2295 GCA_043757105.1 Aestuariivirga sp.
ACCTTCACCCATTTACCGGTTTCGAGATCTTTGTAGTGCGTAAAGAAATGTTCGATTTGCTGGATGGTGATATCTGGCAAGTCGAGATAGTTGTGCACATTTTCGTAGCGGCGCGTTAAACGTGGCACCGGAACGGCGATGATTTTTTCGTCACCGCCAGCTTCGTCTTGCATCTTCAAAACACCGACAGGCCGACAGGCGACAACAGCACCGGGAATAATGCCGCGCTGATTGGCGATGAGCACATCCACGGGATCGCCATCACCAGACAATGTGTGCGGGATGAAACCGTAATTGCCGGGGTAGCGCATCGACGTGTAGAGAAAGCGGTCAACCACCAATGTTCCAGCTTCCTTATCCATCTCATATTTAATCGGCTCGCCACCCACCGGCACCTCAACGATGACGTTAATTTCTTTTGGAACGTTACGTCCGGCGGATATCGCTTCGATGCGCATGGGGTTACCTCTGATTTGAACTGATTTACTATTGCACCGCAAAGCGCTTAAGTTTGCAAGGCCTGAAATTGGAGTTTGCTCATGTCGTCCACTGATCCGCTGTTGCAGCCTTATATGCTGAAGCATCTCACGCTGAAAAACCGGATCATGACGACCTCGCATGAGCCAGCTTATCCCGAAGACGGCATGCCTAAGGACAAATATCGGGCCTATCATGTGGAGCGCGCCAAGGGCGGCATTGCTATGACGATGACGGCGGGGTCTGCGGCCGTGTCAAAAGACTCGCCACCCGTGTTCAACAATGTGCTGGCTTATAAAGATGAAGTGGTGGGCTGGTTGAAAAAGCTGACCGACGAAGTGCATGAGCATGACTGCGCCGTGATGATTCAATTGACGCATTTGGGCAGGCGAACCGGGTGGAGCAAGGGCGATTGGTTGCCCGTGGTTTCACCATCGCATAACCGCGAAGCTTCGCACCGCGCATTCCCCAAGAAAATGGAAGATTGGGATATTGAGCGGATAATTTCTGATTATGCCGATGCCGCCGAGCGCATGAAGGCCGCTGGCATGGACGGGCTGGAGCTGGAAGCTTATGGCCATTTGCAAGATCAATTTTGGTCGCCGCTCACCAACACGTTGGATGCACCTTATGGCGGTTCGCTGGAAAACCGGACGCGCTTTACCTTTGATTGTTTGCGGGCCATTCGGAAACGCGTGGGTGAAGAATTTATTGTTGGCATTCGGTATACCGCAGATGAGACGATTGAAGGTGGCTTGACCAAACATGATGGCGTGGCGATTTCCCATGCGCTGAAAGCTTCCGGCCTAGTGGACTATCTTAACATTATTCGCGGGCATATTGATACCGATGCAGCGCTGACCGATGTGATCCCTGTGCAGGGCATGAAGTCTGCGCCGCATCTGGATTTTGCGGGTGAAATTAAAGCGGCCACTGATTTTCCAACTTTTCATGCGGCGCGGATTTCAGATGTGGCGACAGCGCGGCATGCGATTGCCTCGGGCAAGATTGATATGGTGGGCATGACTCGGGCTCATATGGCTGATCCGCACATTGTTCGGAAAATCATCGAAAAGCGCGAACATGATATTCGGCCTTGTGTGGGGGCAACTTATTGCCTCGACCGGATTTATCAAGGTGGCGAGGCTTTTTGTATTCATAATCCGGCGACTGGCCGCGAACTTTCTATGCCGCATTTCATTAAGCGAGCGGGAATTCTTAAAAAGGTTGTTGTTGTTGGGGCAGGGCCTGCTGGATTGGAGGCAGCGCGTGTCGCTTCAGCGCGGGGCCACTCAGTGACGGTGTTTGAAGCCGCACCTGAGGCAGGCGGGCAGATTCGTCTAACCGCTCGCACCAAACGCCGCGCAGAAATGATTGGCATTATTGATTGGCGCATGGCGCAATGTGAGGCGCAAGGTGTTCAGTTTAAATTCAACACGTGGGCGGAGGCTTCCATCGTGCAGGCGCTTGCTCCCGACGTGGTGATTATCGCCACAGGTGGTTTGCCACATACCGAAGTTTTGAAAACCGGTAATGATCTCGTGGTTTCGGCGTGGGAAATTTTATCGGGTGATGTGAAGCCGGGAAGTAATGTTTTGCTTTATGATGATGCGGGTGATCATGCGGCGATGCAGGCGGCAGAGGTGATTGCGAACTCAGGGTCCAAGCTTGAAATCATGACACCGGATCGATCTTTTGCGCCAGACGTGATGGGCATGAACTTGGTACCATATATGCGCTCACTGCAAAAACTGGATACAACTTTCACGGTGACATACAGATTGGAAGATGTGCAGCATGAAGGCAATCAATTGCGCT
>JAYVPZ010000144.1:0-2293 GCA_043757105.1 Aestuariivirga sp.
CAAGAGGATGTAGAATGAGTTTCCAGTTATCACCGTTGGTTGGCCAAGTTGAGTTTCCTCCCATCGCTGAAGCGATGAGTTGGGTGAAGGATCGCATCAGTTCGCGCGAGTTGCTGAACATGTGCCAAGCCGTGCCGAGCTATCCGCCCGCTGCAATATTACAAAATGAAATTGCACGGTTGGCCCATGAGCCAACGACAGGCGGATATACCGATATTTTTGGCATCATGCCGCTGCGTGAAGCTTATGCAGCGCATATCAGCACTGATTATGCGACACAGATTTCAGCTTCAGAGGTTGCTATCACGACGGGCTGCAATCAGGCTTTTGCGGCTGCTATCATGTCTGTGGCCAAGGCTGGCGATAATGTGATTATTCCTGTGCCCTATTATTTTAATCACCAGATGTGGTTGACGATGATGGGCATTGAAATTCGTGCCATCCCGGCTTTTGAAGGTGGCGTTTTACATCCCTCACCAGAACTGGCGGCATCGCTCATTGATGCGCGGACGCGGGCGATTGTGCTGTGTTCGCCCAACAATCCAACGGGTGCAATTTATCCCAGCACTGTGTTGAACCAGTTTTATGACGTGGCTCAAAGCGCAGGTTTGGCTTTGATTTTGGATGAGACCTATAAGGATTTCAGGCCTGATGCAGCGCCGCCCCATGATCTTTTGGCGCGTGATGGGTGGCAGGATGTTTTGATCCAGCTTTACAGTTTTTCCAAAATTTACGCTCTCGCAGGTTATCGTTTGGGAGCGATTATTGCGGGCAAAGATGTGCTTCATCAGGTAGCGAAAGTTCTCGACACGATGACAGTTTGCCCACCGCAAATTTCGCAGCGAGCCGTTCTGTTTGGTTTAACGGCGCTCGATGAGTGGAAGACTGAGAAAAAAGCTGTCATGCGCGGGCGGCTTGATGCTTTGCGCCAAGCGTTCAAAGCAAATAGCTTAAACTATACGCTGGTCGGCAGCGGCGCTTATTTCGCTTATGTGAAGCACCCGTTTGCTGGGGAAGCATCTAAATTGGTGGCCATGCGATTGGCACAGAAGCACGATTTGCTGTGCCTGCCCGGCTCCATGTTCGGCCCCAGGCAGGAAGACTATTTGCGGTTCGCTTTTGCCAATGTTGAGGAAGAGCGCATGGCGGGCTTAGCCGAGAGATTGATCGAGAGCCAAGCCTAGGGTCTTCTCTCGTTTCTTCAACGGGTGAAGAAAGGTGCCCATCAGCAGAAGCGCAGCGAAGACAGATAGGATAGATAAGGGGATGGCAGGTGAAATGGCATCGAAGGATCGCCTCCGATTTGAATCTTTACACTTCGTCGAAGCAGAAATGACGTCTGGGGTTTGTGTCTCACGCTTCCTGCGCTAGTGTCAACTCCCATGCAAAAACTTCCAAATTCACAAAACGCAGTTATAGAAATTGTTAAGTTGCGCGATTATTGTCTAAGTTCTGTCCATCCGCGAGGACGGCATAAATCCCGTGTTTTCCGCGAGGCGCTTGGCTTAACGGTCGATAATGCAGAATGGTTGCAGCAGAAATTGCTTGAAGGCGTTCAAAACCAATCTGCTCAAAAGCAAGAAACCGACAGCTTTGGCAGCCGCTGGCGGGTTGATATACCTTTGACGCGACATGAGAAGTCGGCTGTGGTAAGAGCAGTTTGGATCATAAGAACTGGGGAACACTATCCCCGCCTAATAACCTGTTGGGTGTTGTGATGAATAAAATGTCTAAGATAACAAAAAAACTGCCTGAACTTTTGGACGTGGTAGCTTTGCTTGAAGATGTGCCAGAAAAATCTTTGGCGAGCGGACAAGTCGGCACTGTTGTCGATGTCCTTGATACCGAAAATCTGCTGGTAGAATTCAGCGACGATGAAGGCCGCGCCTATGCGTTAACATCTCTTCCACAGTCGCAGCTTTTAGTGCTGCATTATGTGCCGGAAGCGGCTTGAAGCGGGGTGGCACCGTAATCCGAATTCAACTGAAATTTCAGACCCATTTTGGCAATCGTGCATGCCGCTAGGAACCTCATCAGCCACTTTGTGACAGCTTCTCCAGAGAAGAACCTAATTCAAGCGAACATTGCTGACGGCAATACCTTGCACCAATGAAAAAACACCGAACGCCACAAAAAGTGAAAATGCAGTCCAAATCACAACATACACTATGAGGTCCAAGATATGCCGGAGGATTGAAGATTTCACTTTAAACGAAATTCGCTTAACAAGCGGAGAAAAATATGAACAAAAACTGAGTGAAAGAAGACAGGCTGCTGCTAACCCAATGTATTC
>JAYVPZ010000145.1:0-2288 GCA_043757105.1 Aestuariivirga sp.
TAGCGGATATTGTCGAAGTTGAAGCACAGCACGCCGCCAAGTCCTGCATTGTGAACCGCCATTTGCGCCTTGGCCAAGCGTTCTTTCGACATGCGGCTATAATCAATGCCTTCTTCCCAATCCTTGGCCATCTGGCCCCAGGAGGCAGTTGCATAGGGACTGTTATACTTCATGTGTTTTCTCCCAGCTCTCCGGCCCATTTCTTGGACTCAATTGTATGTTTTAGTTTCGAAAGGAAGGCCGCCGCATAAGCGCCATCCATTGCGCGATGATCAAAGCTTTGGCCCAAAGTGCCCATTAAACGCGCCGCAATGAAATCACCTTCTGCGGTTGTAATCACATCAGGCTTTTTGCGAATGGCGTCGCTTGAAAGAATGGCCACTTGTGGCGCGTTGATAATTGGCGTGGTAAAGCTTGTACCGAATGCGCCATTGTTGGTAATAGAGTAGGTGCCGCCGCTCATATCAGCGGAAGACATTTTTCCGCTGCGTGCTTTTTCGATTTGGCGGTTCATCGCCTTAGCCAGGCCTTGCAGCGTGAAATCTTGCACAGCATGAACCACAGGCACAACCAAGCCATTGTGATTGAGGTCAACCGCGATGCCGAGATTGATGTCTTTCGACAAGATCAGTTGCTTGCCATCAAAGCGCGCATTCACATGGGGAAAGGCTTGGAGTGCTATACACACAGCCCGAGCTATGAAAGGCAAATAGGTGAGCGACATGCCGTTCTCAGCATTGAAGCGTTCTTTGTGGCGTTGGCGGACAAGATCAACCTCAGTGAAATCCACATCAATGGCTTGAAATACATGCGGAATGTTGCGCCAGTTTTCAGCGAGTTTCTCACCTGTGCGAGCGCGGATGTTATTCAGAGTAACAACCTGGCCATCAGCAAATTGCATCGGGACAGGGGCTGGCGTTGGTGAAGAAGGTGTTGAAGCCGCGAAGTCAGTCACATCTTTCTCTTCAATCTTGCGCAAGCCTTTGGCCGCAGCAGCGCGTGCGATTTCTTTCACATCCAAACCACGCTCAGAAATCAAACGACGTGCAAGCGGCGTAATCCGCAAGCCCTCAGGGCCCAAAGCATTGCCAAAATGTGTGGTTGGTGTGAACACTTCTTCAAATGCATTCATGGTTTTCGAAGCTGGGGCGGGTGCAGCTTTTTCGACAGGCTTTGGTGCAGGTGTAACCGCATCACCACCAATCACGGCAACAGTCACACCCACTTTGGCGGTGACGCCATTGCCGATTTTGATTTCAGTCAATTTGCCAGCAATTGTTGCTTCAACTTCCACCGTTACCTTATCGGTTTCAACTTCGAAAAGCCTATCACCGATTTTAACGTCGTCGCCCACGGTTTTGAACCAGGTGAGGATTTTACCCTCAACAACGGTTTCGCCCAATTGCGGCATGATGATTGTGTTGGCCATGGGTTAACCGTTCATCACGCGAACAATTTTATCAACAATGCGTGCCGCATTCGGCAAAGCTAAATCTTCTAAGTGATCAGCAGCAGGCAGCGGAATATGTGGCGTGGTGATGCGCACGATAGGCCCGTTCAAATCCCAGAAGCCTTCATCTGCCACAATCGAAGCAATTTCAGCACCCCAACCGAGCAGACGCGGATTTTCTTCAACGGTGAACAAGCGACCAGTCTTTGCAACTGAGGCTAACATGGTTTGCGTGTCCAGTGGAACCAGTGAGCGCACATCAATCACTTCAGCATCAATGCCATGATCCCGCGCCAGAATTTCTGCAGCATCCATTGCGCGATGCACCATCATGGCCAGCGCCAAAATCGTGCAATCCTTGCCTTTGCGCAAAATCTTGGCAGTGCCGAGCGTATCGACGATCTCGCCATCTGGCACTTCGCCCTTGGTGGCATAGAGCGCTTTGTGCTCGTGAAAAATCACGGGATTATTGTCGCGGATGGCCGCAGCCATCAGGCCGATCACATCCACGGGTGATGATGGGGCCACAACTTTGAGGCCCGGTATCATCATAGTCCAGTTTTCAACCGATTGCGAATGCTGTGCGCCAAAGCGCACGCCAGCACCGTTGCCAGTGCGGATAACCAGGGGGCATTTCACTTGGCCGTTGGTCATATAAGAGATCTTTGGCATTTCATTGGCGATGTAGTCAAAACACACCGCGATGAAATCAGAGAACATGATTTCAGCAATGGGACGAAGGCCCGTCATCGCCACACCCATGGCAGCGCCCAAAATGGCTTGCTCAGAAATTGGCGTATCACGCACGCGCAAGGGCCCAAATTTTTCATAAAGCCCA
>JAYVPZ010000146.1:0-2282 GCA_043757105.1 Aestuariivirga sp.
CCGAAAAAGACTGATCCCAAGAAAACGGATAGATACCGCGAAACTGTGTTCCTGCCAAAGACTGACTTTCCCATGAAAGCTGGCTTGCCGCAAAAGGAGCCTGAGCTTTTAAAACGCTGGGCGGATATGGATTTGTTCAAGCTGCTGCGCGAGCAATCCAAGGGCCGCGAAAAATTTGTGCTGCATGATGGCCCGCCTTATGCCAATGGCAACATTCACATCGGCCATGCCTTAAATAAAATTCTGAAAGATTTGGTGGTGCGTGGGAGCCAGATGAGCGGCAAGGACTCGAATTATGTGCCCGGCTGGGATTGCCACGGACTTCCGATCGAATGGAAAATCGAAGAGCAATACCGCGCCAAAGGCAAAAACAAAGACGATATTCCAATCAACGAATTCCGCAAAGAGTGCCGCGAGTTTGCAACCAACTGGGTGAACATCCAACGCGAAGAATTCAAACGCCTCGGCGTAGAAGGCGATTGGGATAATCCCTATTTGACGATGAACTTCAAAGCCGAAGCCATCATCGCGCGAGAGCTGTTGAAGTTCGCAGGCGACGGGCAATTGTATCGCGGCTCAAAGCCCGTGATGTGGAGCGTGGTGGAAGGCACGGCCTTGGCTGAAGCCGAAGTTGAATATGCCGATATTGAAGTTGACACGATATTTGTGAAATTTCCAGTTCGCTTTGGTGGTATGTCTCCATTTTTAAGAAGTGACGCCCAACCTAACACGATGGAATACTTAGATTTAGTTTCAAAGGCTTCGATTGCGATTTGGACGACTACGCCTTGGACAATTCCTGGCAATAGGGCAGTCAGTTTTTCTAAGAAAGTTTCGTACGGAATCTATAAAGCAAAAGTATCAAATGAAGTTTGTCTAGTCAAAGATGGTGAGCTTTTAATTGTTGCCGATAAACTCGCATCATCTTTCCAATTAGAGGCAGGGCTCGATAGTTTTGAAAAAGTCACAGCAGTCGATTTTTCAAACGCAGATTTAATTTCACTTGACCATCCTCTTAATAAGCTTGGTTACTCTTTTGCCGTACCACTCCTCGATGGAGATCACGTCACCGATGATGCAGGCACGGGCTTTGTGCACACGGCACCGTCTCACGGTGCAGACGATTATAACGTTTGGATTGCTAATCAGAAAAATTTACGTGATCGTGGCATTGATGATTCAGTGCCAACTCCTGTTGATGCAAATGGCTTTTACACCAAAGACGCGCCTGGTTTCGAAGGCGCTCGTGTTATTGATCAATATGGCAAATGGAAAGATGCCAACACCAAAGTAATTGAGGCGCTGAAAAATGCTGGCATGTTGCTGGCGCACAATCGCAAGGTGATTTCCTATCCTCATTCGTGGCGCTCGAAGAAACCCATCATCTTCCGCAACACGCCACAGTGGTTCATCTCGATGGACAAACGGGATTTGCGTAAAAAAGCTTTGGCCGCCATTGAGCAAACCCAATTTTTTCCACCCACAGGCCAGAACCGACTTCGTGGCATGATTGAACAACGACCAGATTGGGTAATCTCGCGCCAACGCGCATGGGGCGTTCCGATCGCCGTTTTCGTCAACAAAGCCACAGGCGAAATTCTCAATGATAACAAGGTGAATCAGCGCATCTATGATTCATTTTGTGAACATGGTGCAGACGCTTGGTATGAAGAAGGCGCTGCAAAAACCTATCTCGCCCCCGATCATAAACCCGATGATTTCGAACAAGTGCGCGACATTCTCGACGTGTGGTTCGACTCCGGTTGCACCCACGCATTCGTTCTTGAAGAGCGCCCTGATCTCAAATGGCCAGCCGATGTCTATCTCGAAGGCTCAGACCAACATCGCGGCTGGTTCCATTCATCATTGCTCGAATCCTGCGGCACGCGCGGCAGAGCTCCTTACGACACGGTGATCACCCACGGCTTCACACTGGCCGAAGATGGCCGCAAAATGTCGAAGTCTTTGGGCAACACTACCGTGCCGCAAGAGGTGATCAAGAACGCGGGTGCAGATATTCTGCGCCTCTGGGTCGCCACTTGCGATTACTCAGACGACATGCGCATCGGGCCGGAGATTCTAAAATCCGCCACCGAAAATTATCGCAAGCTGCGCAACACTTTCCGCTATCTGCTGGGCGCACTTGAAGGCTTGCATGATTGGGAAACGGTTTACCCCAAGGACATGCCGGAACTGGAAGCCTATATTCTGCACCGTTTGTGGGAAACTGGCCAAACGGTGGCCGAGGCTTACAAAGTTTACGACTATAAAAAAGTCGCCGC
>JAYVPZ010000147.1:0-2277 GCA_043757105.1 Aestuariivirga sp.
TAACTTATCATTGGCTTCTAACTTGTTGGCCATGTCGCGCAGGATTTCTGGATGCTCCAGCAAATAGTCATGCACCAGTTTTTCAATCTCGGTCTTTTGTGCCCCGTTAAATTTTTCAGCAAAACTTGGGCCCACAGTTCCGAACAAGAAACAAAGAGCAGCAACAAAGGCAGTTATTTGGCGCATTTAGATAATTCCTTTAATTTTGTGGAGCTTTTAAAGCTTTCACTTTTTGTTTGCGAAAGTCAAAATATCATTGGCTTCAAACCATTCGGGCGTTCCGCGCTTATAGTAGGCTTGAACCTTTGTGGCTTTTTCAATTGCCAATTTCTTATCGCCCGTCAACCAAGCGTATTTTGCGCTTGAAAGTTCTGCCCGGGGGTAATCCTTTTTCAAAGCATAGGCTTGGCCCTGATACTTGTACAAACTTGGCATATCAGCTTCGGTTTTCTTCGCCAAACGCAAAACCTTCAATGCCTCGTCTGCATATTTCGGATTGTCGGTTCCTAATAATATTTGCGCTTGCAACACCATGAGTAAAGCGTTGTTCGGCAAAAGCGCGCGGGCTTTGCGAATGGCCGGCAGCCCTTCTTCGGCTTTGCTGTTTTCTAAATACGCTTGGGCCTTGAGTTCCCAGAAATAGGGGTCTTGAGGCAATTCCTCGGTCAAACCGTTAATCACTGGAATGGCATTCTTCAGGTCGCCACGCCGGAACATTGCAATGCTGCGTGCATATCGGGCAGGTAGAGACTTGTCCGTTGAAGGATAATGTTGAAACACAATCTGCGCCGAATCCATAAAACCTGAAAGCTTAGCTTGCGCAAGTTTGTGACGAAGCAATAACGCTTGGTCATCAGGCTTTTCAAAATAGGGGGAAGCTTTCACCTTAGCTTCTAGCGCACGAATGCGGTCGAATGGCATCGGATGCGAAAACAAATATGGATCAGCTTTGCTGGTTGACGCCAGAGATTCATTTGCCAACAAACTAAACAAGGTCAACATGCCTTTGCCGCTTTGACCTGTCGCTGCCAGATATTTTAAAGCAGATTCGTCCGCCGTTGCTTCCATGCCGCGCTGATAGGAAAGGAAACTGCGCTGGCCTAAACCTTGCGAGCCCATAATTATACCTTGGCCTGCTTTGGCGGCATCAGTGTTTCCGGCGACAGCGCCACCAACCATCGCAGCCATGCCAACCAACATGCCAATCAATTGCTCTGTGCTGGCTTGGGCCAGAGCACTGTTCATCTTGGTCAAATGCCCGCCTGCAATATGCCCAGTTTCATGGGCCAAAACACCAATCACAGAATTAGGTGTTTCTGAGCGCGTAATCAGACCTGTATTTATGAATATGCGTTGCCCGCCAGCAACAAAAGCGTTGATGCGCGGATCAGCAATTAAATATACTTTTACGTCATCGGGATTAATGCCAGCGGCCTTGAACAGCGGCCTTGAATAAAGCCGCATCAAGCCTTCAATTTCAGCATCGCGAATTAGGTTTAAACCAGCGCTCTGAGAAAATGCCGATAATCCTGTGCTTAACAGAAGCGAAGCGGCCAAAGCACACGATAATAATTTTGATTTAAAACTGCGCATCATATCCAGCCGTTTGACCAGCCACTTATTCGGTTCAAAATGCGGCGAGTTTGAGGCTCGCCGCATCACGATACTAGCTGCGCTTGCTCCACCAGCCGCCTTTGCGTGGCGCTGCCTCAGCGGTGACAGTTGGCGCAGGCGGTTGCCATTTGCGCACCTCTGGTTCTGGAACGAACTCAGGAATATTGATAACGATTGGCGCAGGAGGCGGGGCCATTTCAAATTTTGGCGCATGTTCAACCTGTGGTTCAGCTTCGACAGATGCTGGACGCTCGTTACGTTCTCCACGATCGCGACCACCGCGTTCACGGCCAAACTTGCCGCGCTTGCGGCCACCGCGTTCACGGTTACGGCCATTTTTTTCGCTGCCTTCCTTTGGTTCGACGGCAACATTTTCTTCTGCATCTGCAACAGCTTCTTCAGGTGCTTCTGCATATGGGCGATCATCAATTTCTTCTGAGCCATTTTGATCAGAGGTGTTTTCTTCCCCCTCTGATGAAGCTGCTACATGGCCATTGGTTTCATCGCGCTTGCCGCCACGGCGGCCACGACGACGGCGTTTGCGCCCATTGTCGCGCTTGTCTCCATCTTCAGAAGTTTCATTTGAACGAACTGAAACTTCAACCTCTTCAACTTCGTCTGAAATTTCTTCGTCAATAATTTCTTCTTCAATCTCTGGCTCAG
>JAYVPZ010000148.1:0-2267 GCA_043757105.1 Aestuariivirga sp.
ATTCTTCTGGTGGCTTTCCATCACTGAGCTGGCGATGTTCAAATCTTCTTCACTGGTGACGAATTGCTTGATGACATGCAGCGATGGATAAGATTGGAAGCCGAATTCGGAACAGAAGCGTGGGTTCACATCGCGGTAATGTTCAAAGTCTTTGCCTTCATGCCAGACCGACCAGAAGTGCATGTCGCCAGAGCGATCATCATGCCAAGCATCACCGAAGGAGAGGAGGCCAGAGGATGGTGAGGATGGCCACCAGTTGATGGTGGGGTCATCGGATTTTGCGGCTTGTTCGACGGTGTGGTTCAGGCGATCATAAGCGGCGAGATAGCGGTCGCGGTTGGCGCGGGATTCGGGGAACCAGTTCAGCGCACCGATCAATTCATTGTCGCCACACCAAACGGCGATGCAGGCGTGGTGTTTTAATCGCGCAACTTGTTCGGAGACTTCACGCCGAACTTGCTTAAGGAAGTTCTCATCCGCAGGATAGAGATTACAGGCGAACTGAAAATCTTGCCAGACCATAAGGCCCAACTCATCGCAGAGATCATAAAACCAATCCTGCTCATAGTAGCCTCCACCCCACACGCGGATCATGTTCATATTGGCATCAACAGCTGCTTGCAGCAGTTTACGCGTAAGTTTCAGCGTGGCACGCGAAGGCAGCGCATCGGCAGGAATCCAGTTGGCACCGCGGCAGAAAATTTCCTTGCCATTCACCTTGAAGGCGAAGCGTGCGCCCACTTCATCTTTCTGGTTGACAAGTTCGATTTGACGCAGGCCGATCTTACGAGTTTCAACCTGATCGGCGCATTGAATTTTCATTTCGTAGAGATATTGCTCGCCACTGCCAGCTGGCCACCAAAGTTTTGGCTTCTTGATGTGGAAATACACGCGGTTCTCAAAGAATTCTGATTCGGAAATGTCTTGCTGCTCGCCAGCAAGAGTAACAACACACATTGCCAGTGAAGGTTCGGCTTCAAATAGAGCTTCAACTCCAATTGAACCGTCGTCGAAATGAGTTTGCTTGATCGTCTTGATGTCAAATGCAGCTCTGCGAAAGGCGCGCAGCTTCAACCGCCCATAAGCCCCGAACGGCATGATGGCCAAGTTCCAATCCCAACCGGCGTGGCAGGATGGTTTGCGCAGGAAGTTCGTATCCGGTATGGGGCAGTTCTGTGCCGCATAAGGCACAAAATAGGGATGAGCCTTTTGGCGTTTGGCGGCTTCTTTCACATTTGAGAAGAAGCGAATTTCGATTTTATTTTTGCCGCGCTTCAGGGCTTTGCTCACATCAGGGGTGTAGCGGCGGAAGCAATTATCTGCGTCCAAAATCTTTTTGCCATTGATGCTGATTTGGGCAACGGTGTCGAGGTAATCAATGTCCAGATGCCACTGGCCTTCACCGCTCCACTCAAACTCGCGACTTGCGATCCAATCACCTTCCGCCACCCAGCGCACATCGTATTCATTGCGGCCCACATAGGGATCTGGGATTATGCCAGCGGCGATCAGTGATGAGTGCACGTCTCCGGGCACTATATAATCACAAGCGTGTTTGCCATCGGCGCTTTTGATCGCCCACGTGCCGGTCAAATCTAACTCGGAGCGGCTTGCCGCCATGTTTGCCTCCTAGAGTCGTTCGCCGCTTGCCAAATCAAATAACGAGGATTGATCGACGCGGAATTGCACGCCAACTTTCTCACCTGATTTAAAATGTTCGGAAGATTCAACGCGTGCCGAAAGCTTCTGGTTGCCCAGTTCCAGCCACACGAGCGAGTCAGAACCCATGGGTTCAACCAGTTCCACGGAGGCGGAAAACACGTTTTTGTTCTTCATATCTTTGGCGCGCAAAATGTTGATGTGTTCTGGCCTTGCGCCGAACTCTATGTCTCGGCCAATCGTAGCGCTGTCCATAAATTTGTATTCGGCGATATACAACTTTTGCCCAGACACTTCGACGGTTGGGACTTTGGTTGTGCCACCAATTTTGGCTTTAATGAAGTTCATCGATGGCGAACCGATGAAACCCGCCACGTAACGATTGATCGGTTTGCTGTAGATGGTGAGTGGTGCATCAAGCTGCTGAATTGATCCACCCTTCATCACCGCGATGCGATCAGCCAAAGTCATGGCTTCGATTTGGTCGTGAGTGACATAGATCATGGTGTTGCCCAAGCGCTGGTGAAGGCGCTTGATTTCCACGCGCAGTTCGGCGCGCAGTTTGGCATCAAGGTTAGACAGTGGTTCGTCAAACAGGAACACGTCCA
>JAYVPZ010000149.1:0-2257 GCA_043757105.1 Aestuariivirga sp.
TGAGTTCGAAGCCCAGCCGCCCATGATGGTTCCGTAAACCATCAATGATGAAATGGCGAAAAGATAAAGCACGCCGACATTGATGTTCGCAACATTCCAACCTTCATTCAGTGGGATGACCGCCCAAGCAGAAAGGCCCAGCAATGCTGTAACGATTGGGGCGATGACAAAAACACCTTTGTTTGCGCCATCAGGAATAATCACTTCCTTGACCGCAAATTTGATCAAGTCAGCGAATGATTGAAGAATGCCCCATGGGCCAACCACGTTCGGGCCACGGCGCATTTGCACAGCTGCCCAAACCTTGCGGTCAAAATAAATCAACAATGAAACCGAAATCAACACGGCGATGATCATGCCCACGCTTTCCACAAGTGGATTGCGGAGGAAAGTTTCGACGAACCAGTTTGAACTGCCTGCCATGGTTTACTCCGCCGCCTGCATTTTGCGTTCGTTTTTCAGCGCCGAACACTCCGCCATGGTGCGCGATGCACGGGCAATCGGGTTGGTGAAATAGAAATCTTTCACAGGCGATTGGAACGGCGCAGATGTGGTTTTGCCTGCACCTTGGTGAAGCTCAACCAACGCAGTAGGATCAGCTTTATGAACTTGATCGAGGCTGGCCAATTGTGGAGCAATTTTATACATCGCGGCACGCAGCTCTTCCAAATTATTCCACGGCAAAGTTGCGCCCAGTGATTCAGACAAAGCGCGGATGATGGCCCAATCTTCCCTTGCATCGCCGGGCGGAAATGCGGCTCTTGATGTCATCTGCGCGCGACCTTCGGTGTTCACATAAGTCGCGGATTTTTCAGTGTAGGCAGCACCCGGCAAAATAACATCGGCGCGTTCAGCACCCGCATCACCATGACTACCCATGTAAACCACAAAGGCATTGCCGAGGTTTTTGGTGTCGATTTCGTCAGCACCGCTCAGGAACAATACTTCGAGCGATTTGTTCGCAGCAGCTTTCAGCATGTTGGTGGTGTTCATGCCACCATCGCCGGGCAAGGCACACACATCAAGCGCACCCACGCGGCCAGCCGCCGTGTGCAAAATGTTAAAACCGTTCCAACCGTCTTTGATCACGCCTAATGCATCAGCAGCCTTGTAAGCCATTGCCAAAATGGCGGCACCATCAGCCCGCGCCAGAGCGCCCTGCCCGATGATGAACATCGGTTTGGTTTTGTTGGCGGGTGGATGATCGGTAAACACGCTCAGGCTTTCAGGGCCTGCGCCAAGATAGTTGTATGAATATGTGAGGTCAGCTTGTTCGCCCACAACGCCGATCAAGCATCCGCCCTTCAATGCGCGCTTCCTAATGCGGGCGTTGAGCACGGGGGCTTCAAGACGCGGGTTGCAACCGATCAACATAATCGCATCGGCTTCTTCAATGCCGGCAATTGATGAATTGAACAGATAGCCAGCGCGGCCACCATGTTCGCCCAGCGGCGTGCCATCTTGGCGGCAATCAATGTTATTGATTTTAAGATTCATCGCCAAAGTTTTCAGCGAGAACGCTTCTTCCGCCGAAACCAAATCACCCAGCAAAATGCCGACCTTATCTGGTGTTGTCGATTTCATTTTTGATGCAATGCGCGCAAAGGCCTCGGCCCATGTGGCGGGGCGCAGTTTGCCAATGTCGCGCACGAAGGGTTGGTCAAGGCGCTGGTTTTTCAGGCCATCCCACACGAAGCGAGTCTTATCTGAAATCCATTCTTCATTCACATCTTCATGGGTGCGCGGCAAAATGCGCATCACTTCACGTCCCCGCGCATCCACGCGGATGTTGGAGCCCACAGCATCCATCACATCGATGGTTTCAGTTTTGCGAAGTTCCCAAGGCCGTGCTTTAAATTCATAGGGCAGCGAGGTGAGAGCACCAACGGGGCACAGATCAATGATGTTGCCTTGCAGCTCTGATGATATCGCCTTGTCGAGATAGGTGGTAATTTCCATATCTTCGCCGCGGCCCGTTGCACCCATTTCTTCAACGCCCGCTACTTCTGTGGTGAAGCGCACACAGCGCGTGCACTGGATGCAGCGGTTCATCGAGGTCTTGACCAGTCGCCCCAGATATTTGTTTTCAACGGCACGTTTGTTTTCGGCAAAGCGGTTGTGATCCATGCCGTAAGCCATGGCCTGATCCTGCAAATCGCACTCGCCGCCCTGGTCGCAAATCGGGCAATCAAGCGGGTGGTTGATCAACAAAAATTCCATCACGCCTTCGCGGGCTTTTTTAACCATCGGGCTGGTG
>JAYVPZ010000150.1:0-8681 GCA_043757105.1 Aestuariivirga sp.
AATATTACCGTCATTCCGGCGAAAGCCGGAATCCAGACTTAGCACAAGCAACGAGTCTGAATTTCTGGATCCCGACTTTCGTCGGGATGACGGGTTAAATATTAAAATGAAGACAGACCGAAACAACAACTTGATACCTATCATGGCAGTATGCCTTGTCATTATTGTGCTATGGTATTTGGCCGCCATCCCAATGAACTCAGTCGTAACCCAACCAAAAATTGATGCGGCAGGTGGTGGGCTTTATAACACGCTGGCGTATTCATGGAATCATGATCGTCCGGTTCTGCCAGCACCTCACCAAGTGGCCGGAGAAATTTGGAAGAGTGTTTTTATGGTTGCGCCTTGGAAAGTGAAGTCACTGATTTATCATCTGTGGATCACGCTTTCTTCAACACTGGTGGGCTTTGTCCTCGGCGGCCTCCTCGGCATTATTTTGGCTGTTGGCATTGTTCATGTGCGCTCGCTTGATAAAAGTCTGATGCCGTGGATCATTGCATCGCAGACCATTCCAATTTTGGCGATTGCACCGATGTTGATCGTTGTCTTGGGTAAGACTGGACTTCCTGATATTTTTACTAAAGCTTCAATCTCAATGTATCTTTGCTTCTTTCCCGTGGCCATTGGCATGGTGAAAGGGTTGCGCAGTCCTGATATTTTGCAACTCGATTTGATGCGCACTTATAGTTCCAGTGCATCGCAAATTTTATGGAAGCTGCGTTTCCCTTCTGCCATGCCGTTTCTGTTTGCATCACTCAAAGTTTCAGTGGCCATTGCACTTACAGGGGCTATTGTTGCTGAGCTTCCAACAGGTGCGGTTTCTGGGATTGGTGCGCGGCTGCTGCAAGGTTCGTATTATGGTCAAACTCTGCAAATCTGGGCCGCACTTTTTGTGGCGGCGTTTGCGGCTGCTGCGTTGGTTTATTTGCTTGGCGCATTCGAGCGCATGAGTTGGAAACGCATGGGTTTGAAGCCATGACACGGCCATTGATCACATGCATTGTTTTGTTCGCTGCTGCCGTTGCGACTTATTTTGGTTTTGCACAAGTTGAGCCTCTGAAAGGTTCTTACTGGCTTCTGTCCCTAATATTTGTGGTGCTTGGTTGGACGCTTGCTTGGGCTTTGGGGTGGTTGGCCGATTCTGTCTTAAATAATGCGAAGGCCGCGCCGCGATTTGGTAATTTTCTGGTTCCCGCATTATTTGGGATCACCATTATTGTCGCGTGGGAATATTACGTGAAGGGGTCACAAATCCCGTTGGTCTTGTTGCCTGCGCCAACTCAAATCGGCGCAAAATTTGTTTCGTCACTCCCTATCCTTGGCGCAGACTTTGTGCAAACAATTTTGCGTGCGGTCATCCCCGGTTGGTTGATGGGCTGCGGTGCTGGGTTCATGGTTGCACTGCTGTGTGACCGAATTGATTTTCTGCGGCGTGGACTGCTCCCTCTCGGCAATCTTGTAGCGGCACTCCCTATCGTCGGCGTGGCCCCCATTCTTGTCATGTGGTTCGGATTCGACTGGCCGTCCAAAGCGGCCATGGTGGTGGTGATGACGTTCTTTCCAATGCTCATTAACACGCTCGCTGGTCTCAATGCTTCAGGACACATGGAGCGAGACTTGATGAAGTCTTATGGCGCGAACTGGTTCACAACACTTCTGAAACTTCGCTTGCCCGCCGCCATGCCATTTATTTTCAATGCGCTCAAAATCAATTCGACATTGGCGATGATTGGCGCAATTGTAGCGGAATTCTTTGGCACACCGATTGTGGGTATGGGGTTTCGCATGTCCACTGAGGTGGGCCGCTTAAGCCTTGATATGGTGTGGGCCGAAGTTTTGGTCGCAGCACTTGCAGGCTCAACATTTTATGGTCTTCTCACGTTATCAGAACGTGCGGTGACCTTCTGGCATCCGTCTTACCGAAAGTGAGATGGGACATTGAAGACGTAACAGGAGAAGGAAAGCTATGAAAAAACTATTGATGACAGCTGCCGCTTTGGCCGCACTCAGCGTTTCAGCCAATGCTGAAAAAGTGATACTCCAACTCAAATGGGTCACTCAAGCCCAGTTTGCGGGTTACTATGTGGCCCAAGCCAAGGGCTATTATAAAGCTGCGGGTCTTGAAGTTGAAATTAAGCCAGGCGGCCCAGACATTGCGCCAGAACAAATCATCGCTGGTGGTGGTGCTGATGTGATCGTTGACTGGATGCCTGCGGCTCTTGCAGCGCGCGAAAAAGGTAACATGCTGGTTAACATCGCACAACCGTTCAAGCATTCTGGCTTGATGCTCACCTGCCGCAAAGAAACCGGCATTGCTAAACCAGAAAACTTCAAGGGTAAGACTTTGGGCGTGTGGTTCTACGGCAATGAATATCCGTTCCTTGCATGGATGGCGCAACTGAAACTGCCAACAACTGGCGGCGCTGATGGTGTGACTGTGCTGAAACAAGGCTTCAACGTTGATCCCCTGTTGCAAAAGCAAGCCGATTGCATTTCTACCATGACCTACAATGAATATCACCAAGTTCTCGAAGCTGGCGTGAAGGCCGATGATCTGGTGGTGTTCAAGTATGAAGATCAAGGTGTGGCCACATTGGAAGACGGGCTCTATGTGTCGGAAGACAAGCTGAAGGATCCGAAATTTGTTGAGACCATGGCGAAGTTTGTAAAAGCTTCAATGATGGGCTGGGCCGATATGGCCAAAGACCCAGCAGGTGCTGTGAAAACCGTGTTGGAAAATGATGCCTCAGGTTCACAAACCGAAGCGCATCAGACAACTATGGTTGATGAAGTGAACAAGCTGGTTGATGGTTCGGATGGCTCGCTGGATGTCGCCGCTGCCGAACGCACCGTGGCCACTTTGTTGGCTGGCGGTTCAGACCCCGTCATCACCAAGAAGCCAGAACGTGCTTGGACTGATGTGGTGATGAAAGCTGCAATGATGATGAAGTAACAATATTTCGGCCCTTCTCGGATTTTTGAGAGGGGCCGCACTTGACAAATTCGGTAGAAACTCCCATTGTAGTGAGATAACTACAATTGGGGTGTGAAATGGCTAAAATCTCAACCACAGAAGCCAATCGTCAGTTTTCAAAACTCATTTCGGCAGCCATTGAGGGATTGAGCACGGACATCACAGTGCGTGGTAAACTTGTGGCAAGGCTTATTCCAGTGTCAGAAGAAGAATCTGCTCAAGAGGAAGAGTGGTGCAAACACCTCGAGGAAATTCGAAAACGACCCGTTATGAATCTGCCTCGAGCGAAACGGGACGAGTTGAACGAAAGAAGCTGATCAGTGAAATTTGCACTCGATAGCAACATAATATTGTACTTCGAAGGTTTGAATGATCAGGTGCGCCAACACAAAGCGCAAAATTTGGTTTCGGTGATCGGCAGACCAAACATTGTTGTCCCTCTTCAAGCGCTGATTGAAACTTTCAACCGCCTGAGTCGAGCAGCTGGTTGGTCAAAATCACGCGCAGCTGCGCAAACCGATTTATGGTTTCGACGCTTTAAGACGCAAAGCACCTCGGAAACTGTTTTTGAACAAGCACAAGAACTTGTTATAACTCATGATTTCCAAGTCTTTGATGCAATTATATTGGCGGCCGCCAATGCCGCTGGTGCATCAGTGTTGTTCTCTGAAGATATGCAGCATGGGTTTTTTTGGCGCGGCGTAACAATTCTGAATCCATTTTCAAATGATTCTGACGTTTTCATTCGTTCAAAATTCCAATTTAGACCACATTGAAAGGAAACCCCATGACCACAACTCTCATCCGCGGCGGCACTGTCGTTAATCACGATCTTTCAGAACGCGCAGACGTTCTGATCAGTGACGGAAAAATTGTGGCCATTGGTGATAAGCTGATGGGCGATGTGATTATTGATGCGGGCGGCTGCTACGTAATGCCGGGTGGCATTGATCCGCATACGCATTTGGAAATGCCTTTCATGGGCACGGTGACGGCGGACGATTTTGAATCGGGCACCCAAGCCGCATTATCTGGCGGCACCACAATGGTGGTTGATTTCTGTTTGCCAGCACCGGGCGAATCCATGCTCAAGGCTTATCAGGCTTGGCGGCATAAAGGCGAGAAGGCGGCTTCGGACTATTCGCTGCACATGGCCGTCACCCAATGGTCACCGATGATCCATGATGAAATGGAAACCGTGGTCAAAACTTACGGCATCAACACTTTCAAACATTTCATGGCCTATAAGGGCGCATTGATGGTGAATGATGATGAGCTTTATAACTCCTTCAAACGCTGCGCCCAGCTGGGTGCGCTTCCTTTGGTTCATGCCGAGAATGGCGATGTAGTGGCGCGACTGCAGGCTGATCTTTTGGCGCGTGGTGTAACAGGCCCTGAAGGCCATTCCTATTCGCGCCCGCCTGAAGTTGAAGGCGAAGCTGCCAACCGCGCCATTATGATTGCTGATATGGCGGGCTGCCCTTTGTATATTGTGCATGTGTCTTGTGAGCAAACCCATGATGCCATCCGCCGTGCCAAGCAAGCAGGCCAGCGGGTGTACGGTGAACCCTTGGTGCAATATTTGGTGTTGGATGATTCCGAATATCAAAACAAGGATTGGAACCACGCCGCCACGCGCGTGATGAGCCCTCCATTCCGCAACAAGAAGCATCAGGATTCGCTGTGGGCTGGTTTGCAATCGGGCACACTCTCAGTGGTGGCCACCGATCATTGCGCCTTCACGCTGAAACAAAAGCAGATGGGCCTCAAAAATTTCACGCAGATTCCAAACGGCACAGGCGGACTTGAAGACCGCTTACCAGTGCTCTGGAATGCGGGCGTGAACACCGGTCGCCTGACTAAAGAAGAATTTGTTGCCGCCACATCGACGAACATCGCGCGCATTTTGAATATGTATCCGAAGAAGGGTGCGGTGCGCGTTGGCAGTGATGCCGATATTGTTGTGTGGGATCCTAAAGCCACGAAAACAATAACCGCGAAGAAACAAATTAGCCGTGTTGAATATAATGTGTTCGAAGGTTACGTCTGCACAGGTGCGCCAAAGACCGTCATCTCACGCGGTAAGATCGCCTGGGACCAAGGCGACATGCGCGCCAAAGCCGGCGACGGCGACTTCATCCAGCGAAAACCCAACGCGCCTGTGCATCAAGCCAATGCGATTTGGAAAGGGATAACGCAGCCCAAGGGGGTTCAGAGGATTGAGGTGACGCCATGAGAAAACTTAAAACGACCAACCAGGAGCCCGAAGATGGCACGTCAACCACCTCAACCCAATCGACCGTTTCATAACATCGTGCAAAAGAGACAGGATATTGTTCGGCTCCAGAGACGAATAGCTGAACTTGAGACGTTTGATCCCAATGTTGTAACTTCACGATTGAATGATTCATCTACCGTCGCGATTGAAACTTCAATTCAAGACACTCTCTCATCGATCTACGGCCACGGATCGACCGAGTATAATCGGTACTGTGCTGCGGCCAGTTTAGATAATGGCCCATATGCGGTTAGCATGGATTGGGGTGGCGGGCGAAGCGACCGAAGTCATCAGGATCGACTAGATGCTGTCAAGTACGTTACCGAAGGCCGTCAACGATCAATCACTCTGCTACAAAGCGCAATAAAAGGTCTGCAGGAAGAAATTGAACTTGAAAGTCCGGCAACTCCACCGGAAACAATTGCAACGCCAACGTTGTTAAAACAAAAAATTTTCGTAGTGCATGGGCATGATGAGGGCGCAAAGCAGGCGCTAGCTCGTTTTCTGGAAAAACTGAAACTCGAAACAATTTTGTTGAGCGAACAGCCTGACAAGGGAATGACTGTAATTGAGAAATTTGAAACCCATGCAAACCAAGTTGGATTTGCAGTCGTTCTTTTAACACCAGATGATATAGCAATGGGGTCGCCTGAACTAAATGTTTTGGCTTTGCGTGCTAGGCAGAATGTCGTTTTTGAGTTGGGATTCTTTGTGGGAAAACTGGGCAGGGGAAGTACCTGTCTGTTGAAGAAAGGCCAAATTGAAATTCCTTCGGACTTGTATGGCGTGATTTACACAGAACTCGACGCTACCGACGGATGGAAGTTGAAACTAGGTAGGGAGCTTAAAGCGGCTGGCATCCAATTTGATTCGGATAAACTGCTAAATTAGGTTTCGTTTTAGGTCGTTACTTAGTTGCTCAGACCGTCTATCGGAATTACGGTGATAGTGCATTAATTGGCGCTAGATTTCTTCTTTCCGTCACCCCGTCGAAGGACGGGGTTGGGCTTTTGTGATGGTTTCGCCGATAAAACAGTAGCCCGATCCCGGCCTTCGCCGGGATGACGGTTAGAGGGGATATGGTGCAGATGAAAAAGTGGTTGTTCCATAAGTGAAAATGGTTGAGCGCCATTCACATGACCGAACGCCCTGAAAAACAACCAGCAGTTTACATTATGGCGAAGCTTTACCGAGGTACGATGTATGTGGGCGTCACGAGCAACTTATGGCAGCGGGTATGGGATCATAAAAATAAGCGCTTTGATGGCTTTACGGCGGATCGAGATTTAAATAAACTGGTTTGGTATGAGCATCATCATGCGATGGAAGATGCCATAGCACGCGAGAAATTACTCAAGCGTTGGCATCGTGAATGGAAATTTCGCATAATTGAAGAGTTGAATCCTGCATGGCTTGATTTTTATGACGAGATAGATGCAATCGCAACTTTGGTAGAGCCCAAAGTCCGACCCCGTCCGTCGACGGGGTGACGATACGATCTTACAAACGATCGGCTGATGGAATTTTTAGGAACGAATTTCTCCCCGATTTCATTACCGTTTTAAAAATCTTCCAGCTTTAGATTCAAGCAGGCCAATCAAAGCGGGTTGCATGTATTCAAATTTATCCGGAATATCGAGGCATATAATCTTTTTTCCATTCAAATATCGCTTGAATTTTTGTGACAACTTCATCCGCTGTTTCTTCTCCATCACAAAAATCACATCGGCCCATTTAATCTGCTCCGATGATAACTCAACATCGGCACCAACATTCAACCCAGCAGAATCCGTTTCTACATTTGGCCATTTGGCGAAGATGTGTTCGGCGGTTGGGCTGCGCAGTTTGTTTTGGGAGCAGATAAAAAGCGCGTTGATCATATTATTTGGCTTGTGTGATTTTGGTTTTTTACAGTCAATTGAAGTGATGAGCTTTAGCTTTAGCTCAAGCCAATGATACTAGAGTCCGAACCCGATTGATCTTCAATTGCGAAAACAGTAGAGGTTTAAAACTTGCTTCACAATCTAGATAGAGAGCATCTTGCTCACTCAAATTATGTCGTTCTTTTGGAATGACGTATGTTCAGGAAAATGGATAAGCGAGTGTTCAAAAACATCCAATACGTCTTGTCCCACTTTTTCCTGGTTCAACCTCCAGCCCTGCCTTTGATACATCTCTCGCTTTTCAGCGGTCGCACACAAAAACGCCACTTCATGCCCTACGGCAGAAATCTCACCAAGCGCCATCTTCACCAAAGCCGTCGCCACACCTTGGCTACGAAACTCAGGTTCCACCCATAGCGCACCGACCCATGGTGATAGCTCGGGTCGTTCGTCGAGATCGGACACAAGTCCCAAAACACTACCAACATATTTTCCATCATCATGCGCCACCAAACAAAATGGAACACTTCGCGCCTCCGGCAGCTCATCAAAAAAATCCGTGACCACTTGAAACAATTGCCCATGAGGCCGCCACCATTCATTCCAGACTCGGTCGGCGGCAGTCAGTTTAAAATGAGAACACTCCTTGAGATTCGAAATCTCAAATTTCACTTCTGCGCCACCAGCATATAATTCACGTCCATATCCTTGGCGCGTTTCCATTCGCGGCCGATGGGGTGATACACCACACCCGTCTCAGCCTTTACCTCGGCACCATTGTTCGCAAGCCAGCCACGAAGCTCCGCAGGCTTGATAAACTTCTCCCATTCATGCGTACCCTTGGGCAGCCAACGCAATACATATTCAGCGCCGACAATGGCAAGCGCAAAAGATTTCAAAGTGCGATTTAAAGTAGCTACAAACATCAGACCATTCGGTTTCAACATCTCCACGCAATTCTTGGTGAAATTCTGCGGCATCGCCACATGTTCAATCACTTCCATATTCAAGATCACGTCAAACTTTTCGCCCGCCTCGTTTAAATCTTCGGCCACGCCCACGCGGTAATCAATCGTCAGCCCTTGCTCGGCGGCATGGACCGAGGCGGTTTTGATGTTCTTCTCAGATGGGTCAACCCCCACAACCGATGCGCCAAGCCTTGCCATTGGTTCACATAAAAGACCGCCGCCGCAGCCAATATCGAGGAACCGCAAGCCTTCAAATGAGCGCTCCACCAGTGGATCAAGCGCAAACCGCGCACAAACCTGCTCTTTGATATAAGTCAGACGCACGGGGTTAAACACATGCAAAACCCCGAATTTTCCCTTTGGATTCCACCATTCTGCGGCCATTTTCGAGAATTTTTCGACTTCCGCAGGGTCAAGGCTGGAAAGGTTCGGGCTTGTATTCATTGTCATTGTATTTTGTTACCTGAAATTGAAGCTCTTATTATTGCATATAAACATGCCCTCAACTAAGAGTACGCCGCGCCGCACCATTGCGGCAAATTATTATTTAAGGGGACGGGGCCATATGGGCCGTTTGG
>JAYVPZ010000151.1:0-2245 GCA_043757105.1 Aestuariivirga sp.
ACATCCTGTCATGTCTGGTAGCCTATTGTTTCAGTTCCAATAAACCAAAAATCGGAACCATCATCAGCATGGTAGCTTAACCGCAACTGGGGTTAACTATCCGGTGAAGCGGTTCGCCCATTCCAATAACATAGCAATTCCATGCGAGATTCACTCGTATGAAGTGCGTCAAACTTTTTCAATAAAACTTTTGCTGTTGGATCTGCTGTCGCTGTAAACCAAGTACCACCATCTTTGACCTTAGAAATTGAATGAGCAACTTCTGGTGCACAAATTTCTGAAAGTTCGAAAGCGACAGGTTCGCCTCGGCCACTATACACAATGTCGGGTTCACCTTGTGGTCTACTTTCGATCAGTTCATCAGATACAGGCCAAGACATTTTCTCCGCAAACTTCCTAAAGAATTCGCGCTCACGCTTGGCCTTGGCATCTTCCTTGGTCGACATATCACCTCAAATCCGGCGGCATCGCTTCCTTCACCAATGCCGCCAGCGTATCCGCCAGCGTCGCCACTGTCTGATCCTGCGAACCCAGTCTCCGAATTGAAACTGTTTTCTCTTCCATCTCGCGCTTACCCACCGCCAAGATCACCGGCACTTTTGCCAGCGAATGTTCGCGCACTTTGTAGTTGATCTTCTCGTTGCGCAGATCAGCATCAGCACGAAGGCCAAGGGCGCGGAGTTGGGTGCGCACTTCGACGGCATAGTCGTCCGCGTCCGACGTAATTGGAGCCACCATTACTTGCAGCGGGGCCAGCCATAGCGGGAAATGTCCAGCGTAGTTTTCAATCAAAATGCCGAGGAACCGTTCCATCGATCCGCAAATGGCGCGGTGGATCATGACGGGCACGTGTTTTGCGCCGTCGTCACCAATGTAAAACGCACCAAAGCGTTCGGGCAGATTGAAATCGATTTGGGTTGTGCCGCATTGCCAATCGCGGCCGATGGCATCACGCAGCACATATTCAAACTTGGGGCCATAGAAAGCGCCCTCGCCCGGATTGATCGCCGTTTTAATTTTGCCGCCTGAGCTTTCTGCAATCTGCTTGAGCACATCTTGCATAATGCCTTCCGCACGGTCCCAATCCGCGTCTGTGCCCACGCGCTTTTCAGGGCGCGTTGAAAGCTTCACCACTATCTGTTCAAAGCCAAAATCTTTATAAGTCGAAAGGATCAGATCATTGATTTTCAAACATTCATCCGCCATTTGCGCGGGCGTGCAGAAAATATGTGCGTCATCTTGCGTAAATCCGCGAACCCGCATCAGGCCATGCAAAGCGCCTGATGGTTCGTAGCGATGCACCATGCCAAACTCCGCAAGGCGCATGGGCAATTCGCGGTAACTCCGCAAACCATGTTTGAACAGCTGCACATGGCCAGGGCAGTTCATTGGCTTTAATGCGAACACTTGCGGGTCGTCAGTTTTTTCGCCAGCAGACGTGACTTGGAACATGCCCTCGCGGTACCAGCCCCAATGACCAGACGTTTCCCACAATGATTTATCAAGAACCTGCGGTGCGTTCACCTCCTGATAATCAAGCTTGCTCAAACGGCGGCGCATATATGAAATGAGCTGCTGGAACATCGTCCAGCCTTTGGCATGCCAGAACACGGTGCCCGGGCCTTCGTCTTGAAAATGGAACAAATCCATCTCACGGCCCAGCTTGCGGTGATCGCGCTTTTCGGCTTCTTCAAGCGCCGTCACATAGTTCTGCAAATCTTTGTCAGATGCCCACGCCGTTCCATAAATACGCGTCAACATCGGCTTGGTGGAATCGCCGCGCCAATAAGCGCCGGCCACTTTCATCAATTTAAATGCCGTGCCAATTTTGCCCGTGCTCGTCATATGCGGCCCGCGGCACATATCGACCCAACCACCTTGATCGTAAAATTTTATGTCCTCGTTGCCGGGAATTGAATCCACCAATTCGACCTTAAAATTCTCACCTTTATCGCGGAAAAATTTCTTTGCTTCCTCGCGGCTTTTCACAGATTTAGTGAAAGGCTTGTCGCGTTGAATAATCTCGCGCATCTTTTTTTCAATCGGCGCAAAGTCAGCTTGCGAGAATGGTTCATTGCGGAAAAAATCATAATAGAAGCCGTTTTCAATCACTGGCCCAATCGTCACCTGCGTGCCGGGGAAAAGTTCTTGCACGGCCTCGGCCAACACGTGAGCCGCATCATGACGGATTAGTTCTAATGCGCGGTCATCATCACGTGTTACAATTTGCAACGTGGCATCTGCA
>JAYVPZ010000152.1:0-8666 GCA_043757105.1 Aestuariivirga sp.
TTGGGGTGATGGGTTAGCTTCACCATATCTGCCGTTGTGATGTCGAGTTCTTCATGTGCGTTATGGGGATGAGTGCCGACTGTGCAAAACACATTTTCATACTTCTCAGCGATCGCCAGTAGGCCGGGCAAATTTTTTACACGCGAGGAAATTGACAGCATTAAACCAACTCCAGCTTCATCGCAGCGTTTCAGCATGGCTGGCAAATCTTCGGCCAAGCCTTCATAATCAAGATGGCAATGGCTATCGACGATTTTGTGCATCAGGCTTTGGCAGGCGTTTCCGCCTCTTCCACAAAGCGCGGGAAAATGGGTGTGGGCGCTGGCAGGCTTGCGCCCGATATGAGGCGGTTGCTGATTGAGTCAAAACCCCGCTGATCAGCAGGAATGGCCAACACATCTAGCAGCTTTGCGGCTGATTGCGGAACATAGGGCTGAGTGAGAATACCAATCATGCGCACCACCTCGGCTGTTACATAAAGCACCGTTTCCATGCGGGCGGGATCGGTCTTTTTTAAAGCCCAAGGTTCCTGCCCCGCGAAATAACGATTGGCTTCGGCCACGCAGCGCCAGATGACGTCCATGGCTTTGGTGATGGCATAGGCATCATGATGCGCGCGCACTTCCAGCAGCATTGCATCGGCTTGCGCCAGCATAGCGCTATCAGCTTCACTGAGTGCGCCACATTTTGGAACCACACCACCACAATTTTTATTGACCATGGAAAGCGAACGCTGCGCCAGATTGCCGAGATCATTTGAAAGATCGGCGTTCTTGCGGGCTACAATAGTTTCGTGGGTGAAGCTGCCATCTTGTCCAAACGGCACTTCGCGCATCATGAAATAACGCACGGCATCGAGGCCGTAGCGCTCAATCAAATCGGTGTGGCCCACCACATTGCCTGTGGACTTTGACATTTTTTCGCCCTTGTTGAACAAGAAACCATGCACCACGATATGCTTTGGAAGGGGCAGTTTGGCGGACATCAAAAAGGCTGGCCAATAGATTGCGTGAAAGCGCGTTATGTCCTTGCCGATGACATGGGCCGAGGCTGGCCAGTAATGAGATTTGGGGCCTGTGGTGTCGGGAAATCCTGTGGCTGTGATATAGTTCGTCAAAGCATCAACCCACACATACATAACATGTTTTGGATTGCCGGGCACGGGAATACCCCAATCAAATGTGGTGCGGCTGATAGAGAAGTCTTTGAGACCACGCTTTACAAATGAAAGGGTTTCACTGCGATATTGATCTGGGACGATGAAATCAGGATTGGCTTCGTAGTAATCCAGCAAAGGCTTTTCGTAAGCCGAGAGGCGGAAGAAATAACTTTCCTCTTCCACCCATTCAACAAGTGTTGATGTCTTGATCGAGAATCGCCTGCCCTCGCGCTCTTCGGTTTCATCCTCGTCGTAATAGGCTTCATCACGCACCGAATACCAACCCGCATATTTCGACAGATAAATATCGCCGTTGGCCTCCATGCGTTTCCACATTTCAGTCACGGAGGCTTTGTGACGTGTCGATGTGGTGCGCACAATGTCGTCGGTGACGGCATTGAGTTGTACACCCATGGCTTCAAATTGTGCGGCGGTGCGGTCGGCCAATTGTAGGGGTGTTATGCCTTCGCGTGCAGCCGTTTGCTGCATCTTTTGGCCGTGTTCGTCCATCCCAGTGATGAACAAAACATCAGCGCCATCTAAGCGCTTGAAACGCGCCAAAACGTCAGTCGCGATGCGTTCATAGGCGTGGCCAATATGGGGCGCACCATTGGCGTAGGGAATGGCAGTTGAAATCAAATAAGGAGTTTTGTTCATAGCGGCATCAATGCCAAGGAATCACGCCGCCTTCAAGGCATCATTCACAAGGCTTATGGCCGCAATCACGGCTTGGCGGCGATCAAGGTTAAAGGCGTTGGTGAGGCGAATGTTTTCGGCAATCTTGGCATGCGCCTCGGCCAGCTTAGAGTGGGCTTTTGCAGCCGCTTGTTCCCCAACCCAATTCAGCAATAAATCCGCGAACAAATTAAAATCATCAATCGTTGCTGAGCGACCACCAAACCGACCACCAAGACCTGCAATGGCAGCGCTGTTCCACTTGGTGTTTTTCAAGTAGGCGTCGAACGCTTTGGCGCCATCGGAGGATAGCAGTTGCAGTGCCCTGCCCGGGCTTCCAGCGCTCAAACGCGCAGCCATTTCAAGAGCGTCTCGTTCTGGCGATTTTTCAAGAGGCAAGGTTGAAACCACGTCTAGAACTTGGACTTCTGTTATGCCTTTGAGCGCTAATCTTGTGCAACGCGATTTCATGGTTGGCAGAAGTCGTCCCGGACTATGACATACCAACAATAACAAACAGTTAGAAGGTGGTTCCTCAACAAGTTTAAGAAGTGCATTAGCGGATTCACCGCTCAGATCATCTGCCGCGTCTACAATCCCAACACGCCATCCGCCTGATGACGTATGCGAGAAAAACTCTGATAGTCCCCGCGCGTTCTCAACCGAAATCTCGGCCTTTAATTTGCGTGGCTTGGAGTCGTTCAAATGCCGCTCAAGCACAAACAAATCTGGATGTGCGCGTGCCGCAATCCAGCGCTCAGTTTGAGCAAAATTTTTCTGCCCTAAAACTTGACTCGCAAATTTATAAGCAAGGCTGGCTTTGCCGATACCCCTGGCTCCCGTCATCAACCAAGCATGATGTAGTTTGCCCGCAGCAAAGGCTTGCGTGAAATGCGCTTGCGCAGTTTCATGGCCGATCACCTGAGATGCAAAGCGCGGATGCCAAGCGACCTCGCGCGGGTCTTCGTTTGCCTCAGCCATTGACGCGTTTCCAAATGGTTTCAGCCACAGTTTCAATGGAATCAGCTGCATTGATTACGCGGCAGCGCTGTGGGTTTTGTTCAGCGATTTCCAGAAAACCATCGCGGAGTCGCTGATGAAAGGCGAGGCCCATGCGCTCATAACGATCTTCTTTGCCTTTGCCCTGTTCGGTCGCGCGTTCCAATCCGACCATGGGATCAATATCGAAGATAAAGGTGATGTCGGGCCGCGTTGTGCCAACAATCGAGCGCTCCAATTCATCAATCAAATGAAAGGTGCAAGCACCCGCATAGCCTTGGTAGGCGCGGGTTGAGTCCATAAAGCGATCACTGAGAACGATCTTGCCGTCAACCAACGCTGGCCTGATAATTTTGTTCAAATGATTGTCGCGAGCTGCATAATTCAAAAGCGTTTCGGCTTCAGCAGACCAACGCCCGGCCTCACCAGTCACCAGCAAAGCACGAACCGCCTCACCATCAGGTGTTCCGCCCGGCTCGCGTGTGGCAATTACAAGCTTACCTAAACCTTCATAACGTTCTTTCAACAGCTTGATCTGCGTGGATTTCCCGCTACCTTCGCCGCCTTCAAAAGTGATAAACATCAGCCACCAAACGCCATGATTAATAGGCTGTCCCACGCTTTCTTCCACATGGAATCAACAGCAGGAACATCTTCAGCCACTTCTAAAGGTGCATCTGCAACGGGCTTACCGTCGACTAAAATACGAACTGTGCCCACAGCTGAGCCAGCTTTTACAGGTGCCATGAGTGGCCCCGAATAGCTCATCTTCATTTCAACTCTATCCTGTTCTGAGGGCGACAAGGCCACCTTCATTGCATCATGCACGACAAGATTAACCCAATGCTCTGAACCGCCCCACACGCGCGCGCGCGAGACGATTTCACCTTGACCATAAACGTTGATTACTTTGAACTGGCCAAAGCCCCAATCCATGAGCTTCTGCGCTTCGGCCTTCCGGTCATTGATTGTGGATAGGCCAGCGACGACCAAAATCAAACGACGGCCATCACGCAGCGCTGAACCAACCAAGCCATACCCGGCTTCTTTGGTATAACCCGTTTTCATGCCGTCAGCGCCGGGATAATCTTTTAGCAAAGGATTGCGGTTTTGCTGGTTGATTTTGTTCCAGAGAAATTCAGGCTGGCCATAGATCTTATAATAATCAGGATGATTAGTGATGATGTAACGAGCGACGATCGAAAGATCGCGCACGCTCATTTTATGGTTTGGATCGGGAAGCCCCGTGGCATTAGCGAATGTGCTGTTCTTGAGGCCCAACTCCTTGGCCTTGTTGGCCATGCGCCGGGTGAATGCTTGCTCGGAGCCCGACATGCCTTCGGCTAAAACAATGCAAGCATCATTGGCTGATTGGATGATGGCTGCGTGGATCAAATCATCTACTTTGATACGCGAATTAACTTCGGCATACATTGTTGAACCGCCAGCGGCACCTCCACCGCGCTTCCAAGCATCAGTGCTGACAATGAACTCTTGATCAAGTTTAAGTTGCCCAGCTTTCAATGCATCAAATACAACAGTTTGGGTTACGAGTTTGCTCATGCTGGCGGGTGGAACTGGGGTATCAGCATCCTTTTCATAGAGGATAATACCAGACTTGGCATCGATCAAAATCGCCTGCAGTGCTTTGCTTTCGAATACGGGCGCATCTTGGGCCAAAGCAAGATTCAAAGTGTAAACCAGAGCGATTATAAAGGTGAAAAATCTTGCCATATCTCAGGTGTAATTCTTGAGGAACAAAAAAGCAAATTATGACTGTGGCAAACGCCAATCAATTTCACCTCGGTCATGGGACTTGAGGAAAGCGTTGGCTCGCGAAAAAGGTTTTGTTCCAAAAAACCCATTATGGGCGGAAAGTGGCGAAGGGTGAACTGACTTCAGGATGAGGTGTTTTGTGTGGTCGACAAAAGCCGCCTTCTTCTGGGCATAACTGCCCCAAAGGATGAAAACCACGGGGTGTGGCTGATCATTGACCAATTGAATAATTGCGTCGGTAAACTTTTCCCAGCCCTTGCCTTGGTGCGAGGCGGCTTTGCCTGCTTCTACTGTTAGAACTGAATTCAGCAATAACACGCCCTGCTCCGCCCATGATTTAAGGTTGCCATGATTGGGCGTATCAACCCCCAGATCGGTTTTCATTTCCTTATAAATATTCAAAAGCGAAGGCGGAGGACGAACGCCGTGTTGCACGGAAAAGCACAACCCATGAGCTTGACCTTCGCCATGATAAGGGTCTTGGCCGAGGATCACGACGCGCACGTTTTCAGGTAACGTGGCATTGAGCGCCGCAAACCATTCTGAGCCTTTTGGATAGATGGTTTTGCCTGCTGCACGTTCTGCCGACAAAAATGATTTCAGTTCGGCCATGTATCCGGCATCAAACTGCGGCTGCAGGGGCGTTTTCCAACTGTCATGCAAATTTATCATCAAGAACCGCTTAGTTTTGGCTTTTCACCAAAGTAGCATAACCTGCCCCTGCCATGGCGGAAAGCATTTGATCAACAGTCGATTTCTGGTCGTCAAAGGTAACAATGGCGGTTTTTTGCTGCAAGAAAATTTCAACTTTTGAAACGCCCGCCAAAGCTGAAAGTGCGTTTTTTATGTTGTGTGGATCTGCACCGCACATCATGGATGATACATCCAGCGTTACATTGTGTTCAGCCGCCAAAGCTGGAGGCGCTAAAGCCAATAAGCCAATTGCAGCAAATGCAAGATATGAGCTATCTAATTTCATTGATTTACTCTAACATAGTTTGCGACGGCTGAAAGATCACAATTTCGTTTTCAGAAAAAGTATGACATCTTCAACGATTCCATCCGGGGCTACGCCCCAAAAACAATGGTCAGCGCCTTCTATTGTTAAAAGCGTGACATCGCACCCGACTTTCTTAAGCGCATTTGTGAGTGCCACGCTTTGGGCGTGGGGCGCGAGACGATCTGCTGTGCCATGTTGGATAAGAAATGGCGGTGCTTTGGGATGAACATATGTAACAGTCGAAGCTGCAATTGCGGCTTGTCTGTTTTCTTGAACTGCACCACCAATGAGCCTCGACTCCGGCGATTTTGGATCATCAACTGACGACCAGTCTTGGTCGATGCGTTGGCTTTGCATGGTTAGTAATTCCGCTGGCCCAAACCAATTGACCACGGCTTGCACGGCGCTGGAAGCTTTGGCCTTGCCGACTTCGCCTTCAAGATCGGCAAGGTCGCCAGTTAGCCCAACCATGGAGGCCAAATGCCCACCTGCCGAATCGCCCATTGCGGCAAAGCGATTTGCCTCCACATTGAATTGTGCCGCATTGGCGCGTAAAAACCGCACCGCAGCTTTGCAGTCATGTAGCTGCATCGGAAAAATGCCTTCGGACGTGAAGCGATAAGAAATACGCGAGACGGCGTAGCCCGCATCCAGAAGCTTATTTATGAAATCCAGCTTACGGTAGGTCGGGTTGGTCACAGTCGGATCACCCGCCAACCAAGCGCCACCATGAATATAGATAACTAAGGGAAATGGCCCTGTGCCTTTCGGCAAGGTGACATCAAGGGTTAAAAACCGGTAGCCAACCTCTGCTGCGAAAACAACATCACGCCATTGCTTGCGGCCATGAGTGTCAACATCTGGGTTGTCCAGCGCCTCGTCAAAATCCATGCCGATGTCTTTGAATAACGCGTCATAGGATTTATCCATTTTCATTGCCCTTGGCCGATTTGCCTCAATGCCAAAACCATTACGGCATGCGCTTCGCTCTGCCCGATATTCACAATTTTATGGGGAACATCTGCGCGGTAACGTAACGCTTCGCCGGGCTTACCTGTTTTAGTTTCAGTGCCTGTCGTAATCTCAAGCTCGCCGGAAACAATATAGAGATGCTCAATTGTGCCTTGCGGATGCGGCTCAGATTCCAAAACACCTTTGGGTTTGGCGTGGAAATCATACCACTGGAAACTATCAACTAGACTTAGGGGCCCGACGATGGCCAAGCGACAAAGCCCATCTTGGCTTTCCAGCATTGGGATGCCCGATTTGGTTTGATGTTCAATAAAAAGTGAACTCGTTTCGCCGCGCAGCACCTCATCGACCGTCGTATCGAGGGCTTTTGAGAGGCGGATCACAGTTGAAAGCGTGGGATTGGTTTCGTTGCGCTCAATCTGTGAAATGATGGATTTAGCCACACCGGATTGTTCAGACAGCTCGCCGAGCGAAAGATTATAGGCCTTACGCAAACGTTGTATGGTTTTGCCCAATTCAGCACCGGATTCACCGTTATTTGATGGAGCTGATTTGGGGCCACGACGCGTTGACATTTGTCTGTCCTTTGTTTAGTACTGGCGTTCTGTATAACGAACGATTTGCTTTCTGAGTTAATTTTGAGCCTATTTTTCACCCAATACAATGAAAATCTGGGTTCTGGTTAAAGATCGCAATGCGTGCGGATGAAAGAACGGAGACTTTTTATGCGCTATTTTCCCATATTTTTCGATCTCTTAGACCGCAAAGTCATCGTTGTCGGCGGTGGTGAAGAAGCTGTTCGCAAAATTCGTTTGCTGCTGAAAACGCCTGCACAAATCCACGTAATTGCACCTGAATTGCACGAGGAAATCAAAGCGGACTCGCGCATTCACTGGTTGGCCGCAGAATTCAAACCAGAATTGCTTGATGGTGCAGCCCTCGTCTATTCCGCAGAACCAGAACTTAACGTTGCCGTCAGCATCGCCGCGCAAGCACGCGGTATTCCTGTGAACGCCGTCGATCAAGCGTCGATCTCAACTTTCATCGTGCCATCAATTGTCGACCGTGATCCTGTTGTGGTTGCCATCGGCACAGAAGGCACAGCACCCGTATTGGGCCAAGGCATCCGCGCCAAGATTGATGCGATGTTGCCGCAACAGCTGGGACACCTCGCGTCGAAGGCTGCGGGCTTGCGCGAACGCGTTGCAAAGTCAGTTCCTCATGGCAACGCAAGGCGCGGATTTTGGCAAAAATTTTTCTTTGGCGAACCCCGCGACAATCTATTCGGCGGTGATGAAGTGGCCTTTGCTCTAGCAGTCAATGATGCCATTCACGATTCCGCGACTCAATCCAAAGGCCACGTTTCATTAGTGGGCATCGGCCCCGGCGATGCGGAACTGATCACCATCAAGGCGCAACGCAAGATGATGGAAGCTGATGTTATTGTTTATGACGGTGATGTTCCAGCCAGCATTCTTGAAATGGCGCGGCGCGATTCAACGCGTGTAATTTCGCCAATCCGATCGCGCGATTTGGAAAAGCTGCTGGTTTCAAATGCGGCTGAGGGCAAGCTAGTGGTGCGTCTGATTTCTGGCGCTGAGCAAAACATTCAAGCGCATGATGAATACGTCATGTTGCGCGCGCAAGGTGTTGCAGCTGATGTGGTGCAAGGCCTCACGCCGGTGAGCATTCAAAAGGACAGTCCATTTCCTATCAGACTCGATATTCAAGATTCCATTTTGAGGAGCGCGTCATGAGTGCCATTGAAAAAGGCCAAGTTATGACCGCCAACCGCCTGCGTGATGGCGACGCCGTGTTTTTGACGCGCGCCGGAATTTGGAGCGAGAAGATTGATGATGCCGCGTTGGTGCAAGAGCCACAAGCAACTGCCGCACTTGAAGCGCGCGCTGCTGAAGGTGTGAATGCCAATCACATTACGGGTCAATATCTGATTGATGCTGAGCGCGTTGACGGAAAAATACGGGCCACTTTAACCCGCGAACGCATTCGAACCTTGGGGCCAAGCGTGCGGTTGGATTTGGGCAAACAAGCAGATGGAACGGCAGGCGCATTCGCCGCTGTGGA
>JAYVPZ010000153.1:0-2243 GCA_043757105.1 Aestuariivirga sp.
ACCTAAAAAATCTCCATGATCAGATGTGAAAATGATCGTGGTGTTTTCAAGATGTCCGGTGACTTCCAGCGTATTGATCAATTGGCCGAGCAAATCATCAACATAAGAAATATTTGCAAAATAGCCATGACGGGCGGCGCGAATGTCGGCTTCGGTAACCGTGTAGTCCGCCATTGCGGAAACATCGTAAAGCCGCTGGCTATGGGCATCGAGTTTTTCGCGGGCCATATGCGGGACGGCAGGCAGGGAGATGTCCTCATCCCGATACAAATCCCAAAACTTTTTACGAGCGGCATAAGGATCGTGCGGATGCGTAAAGCTGGCCATTAATGCGAAAGGTTTTTCGGGCGAGAAGCGCGCATAGTCATAAAGCTTGCGTGTGGCTTGAAACGCCACATCATCGTCAAATTCAAGTTGGTTTGAAATTTCGGCGATACCGGGTTGCAGCACCGATGTCATGTTGTGATACCACCAATCAATGCGCTCTTGCTTCAAGCGCCAATCGGGTGTCCAACCAAAGTCAGCGGGATAAATATCGGTCGTCAGGCGTTCTTCAAGGCCGTGAAGTTGGTCAGGCCCAACAAAATGCATTTTTCCTGAAAGACAAGTTTGGTAGCCTTTCAAACGCAAATAATGCGCCCAGGTCGGAATAGCGGATGGGAACTCAGCTGCGTTGTCATAAACGCCAGTGCGCGATGGCAACAATCCGTTCATCACCGTGGCGCGGGCTGGCGCGCATAAGGGGCTGGTGGAATAGCAGTTTTCAAACACCACGCCTTCGCGGGCCAAGCGGCTCAAGTTCGGCGTTTGAACTAGCTTATGTCCGTAAGGTTCCAGAAACTGAGCCGCCAGCTGATCAGCCATCACAAACAGAATGTTGGGTTTTTTTGTTGCTGCCACTATATCTATCCCCATGAAAACTTTGCTACTGGTTTTGATCCGCATTTATCAGCTTACACTATCATCCTTCATGGGGCGAGGCTGCCGCTTTTTGCCGACATGTTCGGATTATGCGCGACAGTCGATTGAACAACATGGATCAGTTTGTGGTTCGGCGTTGGCTATTAAACGCATCGCGCGGTGTCACCCTTGGGGTGGGGATGGTTTTGATCCAGTTCCAACGACATGCAATTGTGGCCCGCACAAACAAAAAGAGCCGCAGTAAACTCCGGCCCCATATTTTCGTGATCTAGTTTTGACTTAGAACGCCCAGATTGCTGCGGCTTTGATTTCGTGTTCGCCACCCCAGTCCCAATCTACGTTACAAGCTGTAGTACAGCTTGTATATTTTGTGGTTGGGAATTGCGTGTACATATATTCTAATCGAATTCTGAATTCGTCAGTCACGGCATGCTCCAAGCCTGCGCCAACTGTCCAGCCAAATTGATCAGCTTTCAAATTTTTAGGCGTTGCACTAATAATGCCGTTGAGTTCGCCTTGGGCATAAGCGCCGCCTGCGGTGACATACAACAATGTATCATCCATTGCGTAGCCCAAGCGACCGCGAACAGTAGCCAAGTAATTCATCTTGAAGCTGAAATCTGCGCCTGCTGTATTGTTACGGACAAGGTCGCCTGACATACCGAGATCTGCTTCAGCACCAAACACAATGTTATCCATTTGGAAGTTGTAACCAGCAAGGCCACCGCCTTTCAATCCGCAACCGCCATTGTCCCATGGGCCTGATGGTGTCGTGTTATCGATCAGACTGCCGCGGCCATCCAAGCACGCAAGTCCAGCCCAAGCACCAATATAAGCACCCGACCAATCATATGTTGCAGGGCGCAATTCTTCAACTGGCGGCGGAGGAGGTGGCAAATCCAAATCGGCGGCAATTGCCATTGCTGTTGGAAGCATCGCCGAAAGGGCGAGGGAGGAGAGGAGAAGATATTTTTTCATGTGTTTACCCACTAACTGTTGACCTGCAATGGGATGGAACATGAACTGTTAAGGTTAATGTTGGGTTATCAAAAAGTTTCGTAAAACTTAATAGATTGGCAAAGGGGCTTGACCGCTGTGTTACGGCGCGGCATTTGTGGATTTCGATCAATGATTTGGCTTACCCACGAATGGTTTGTGGGAGTGAGTTTGAGGAGAAAAAAATGATTACATTAACATTCCCTGATGGCGCAAAGCGCGAAGTTGAGCAGGGTTCAACAGCGGGCCAAGTGGCCGCATCCATTTCAAAATCACTCGAAAAGAAAGCCGTCGCCGCCGTTGTGAATGGTGTTTTGGTTGATTTG
>JAYVPZ010000154.1:0-8641 GCA_043757105.1 Aestuariivirga sp.
GGATAGGCATACTCAAATTTGAGCGTCCCAAACGGCGATTCCCAAACAATGCCGGCACCAACGGATGCGCGAATGCCATTGTCATCGGTAAAAGCACAACCCGCCGGACCCGCAATACCGCAACCAGCAGTACCACCTAGCAGAGGGACAGAACCTGCGTTAAACACCGTACCAAAATCCGAGAACACTTCACCCGAAATACCAAGTGCTTCTGGCAATCCTAACGGGAAGTTTGCTTCAACTGTACCAATGGCATAATCAAGTCCACCAAACCGATCAAATCCACCATTATTGCTGACCTGTCTTGGCCCTATGCCGCCATTGCTAAATCCACGGAACGAATCGCCACCCTTGAAGAAGCGATCCTGCGACTCCACTTGGTTGCCACCCAGAGCTTGAATGTGTCCGGCATTGCCTTCCAACTTAACGACAACTTGATCATCAAGCAGCGGTATAAAATAGAACGCACGAATTTCGGTTTTCGCAAAATAGGCATCGCCACCCAAACCAGCCAATTCTTCAATAATCTGGCCACGGAATCCCGAAGTCGGCTTCAGAGGATTATCTAAATCATCATATGTGTAGGAAGCCGAAACCGCCGATTTCCAACTTTCAGGTTTAGCCGACAAAGCAAATGGTGACGCTGTAGCGCCATTAATCCCAGAAACACTACGATGTGCAATATAGTATTTAAAATTCAAGCTAGAATATTCATCAAGTTCGAACCCCGTGCGCAGTGCGCCACCCACAACTGTGCTGCCATAGCTCGTAACCGCACCACCTCCACTCTGCTGCGCCGATTGTGTTGCGAACAAGTCAATACCTGCTGAAATCGGCATGCCTAAGAAATAAGGGTCAGTATAACTAAAATCAACTTGCTGCTTCACGAAGCTCAAAGTGGTGTTCAATTTCGCCTGCAAGCCGCGGCCAAACAAATTGCGTTCTGCCACTTGTACAGAACCAACCACTGCTTCGGTTGAAGAATAACCAATCGAGAACGTCAAAGAACCTGTCGATTTTTCAGCAACCTGCACGACCAAGACAATCTTATCAGGCGCACTGCCTTCCTGTTCTTTAAATTGAATATCACTAAAGAAATCCAATGCGGTCAAACGACGGCGCGCGCGCTCAACCAAAGTGCGGTTAAAAGCATCACCTTCATAAAGCCGAAGCTCGCGGCGGATAACCTCGTCGCGGGTGCGGGTGTTGCCCACGATGTCGATGCGCTCAACATAGGCGCGCGTACCTTCGCTAATTTGGTAAGTAATATTGACGGTGTTGCCCGTTGCGTTACGATCAACTTTTGGTTCGACTTTAGCAAACACAAAGCCCTGATTACTGGCTTCGAGCGTGAGGTTCTCAACGGACTTGTCAACTTTAGCGGCATTGTAAGTATCGCCAACACCAGTCTTGACAACGCGCGACAATCCATTTGGATCAAGATTGGCTTTGCCAACATCAACCGCAACGTCAGCAACAGAATAGCGAGGCCCTTCTTCAATTGCGAAATTAATCTCAAACGAGTCGCCATCCGGCCTCAAATGCGCATCAGCAGACAATATTTGAATGTCAGCAAAGCCATTTTTCAAATAATAACGACGCAACAGTTCCTTGTCATAATTCAAACGATCAGCATCATAAGTATTGTTGCGCAAAAACGGGTTCCACCACGAACTCTGCTTGGTCACTAAAATACCTTGCAACGTATCAGCGCTGAACGATTGATTGCCGGTGAACGTAATATTCTTAACTTCGGTTTTCCCATTTTCCGAAATCACAAAAGCAATGTTCACGCGGTTTTCCGGAAGGCGGATCAATTGCGGATCAACCTTTACATTGTAAAAACCCTTGGCCTGATAAAGCGCCAAAACACGGCGCGTGTCACTTTGAATACGGGCTTTCGTGAAGATCATGCTTTCCTTGACTTCAACTTCCTTCTGCAAAGCCTTATCATCAATTTCATCATTGCCTTCAAAGTTCACAACGTTGATCAACGGATTTTCAACTATCCGGATGACGATAGATGAACCGCGCCGAACAATATTCACATCTGAAAATAGACCTGTTTGAAATAGTGCCTTCAAAGACTCGTCAATGCGTGCCGAAGTCGCCTCTTGGCCATTGCCAAATTGCAAATACGAAAGCACAGTTTCACGGTCAACACGCTGTGCCCCTTCAATGACTATATTTGAAACGGGTGCAGCAACAACAGTGTTAGCGACAAAAAACGGCGCACCGACAGGAGCAACCATTGAAAACACCAAAACGAGGAGGCCAATCAGGCCATAATTTTTACGCATCAATTCTAATTCTCAAACTCTACAAGCCGTCCTCAAGAGTGCTTCGCCGCGTGTCGTTTTAACCATTTTCATTCACAATGCAAACAAAACCTGAATTCAATTTCACCAACCAAAAACCTTATTAACAATCGGAGAAACATCATTATTTGTTGCAAATATCATGAGCGCCACCATAGCCGATAGCCCAATCCTGAAACTCCATTCCTGCGCCACCGGACCCACCGGTTTACCAAACACTGCCTCAATCAAATAAAACACGAGGTGACCACCATCCAACATTGGGATGGGGAAAAGGTTAATAAGACCGATACTGACACTAATTAATGCAATAAAAGTGATGAAAGGCCAAACGCCCATGGATGCCGTTTCACCTGCCATCTGTGCTACACCAATCGGTCCATGCAATTGGTCGGCTTTTTCTTTGCCCGAAAACATTTTTCCGACATAACGAAGTGTAGTGGCCGAAACGAACCAAGTCCGCTCAATTCCTTTTGCAACGGCCTGAATGGGCGACAATCTGACACTGCCTGCTGGATCTTTTGAAAACTCATGCATAATGCCAATCTGGCTTGAACGAACCATACGGCCAGATTCATCTTTCTCTTCAACAACTTTCGGGACAATCTTCAATTCTAACATTTGGCTGTTACGCTCAACTTTGAGTACAATTGGCGTGTCGCCCTGGAAAATCATTGCCTCGCGAATGTCGGTGAAACTATGCATTTCCTTGCCGTCAATCGAGCGAATGTAATCGCCTTTCATCAGTCCAGCGGCTTTTGCCGCTCCGGTTTCGGTAACCCCGTCAACGCGTGGTTCATTCACTGGAGTACCAACGAACATAAAGGCCGCCGCGAAAATAAAAATTGCTAAAATGAAATTAGAAATCGGCCCAGCTGCAACGATAAGTGCGCGCTTCCAAACAGCTGCGGCATGAAGGCTGCCTTCCACATGATCTGCTGATGCTGAAGGCAAACTGGCCGCATTTGCATCTCCGGCAAATTTCACATAGCCACCAAGCGGGATCCAGCTAAACTTCCAGCGTGTGCCATGCTTATCATTGAAACCAAAAATCTCACGGCCAAAACCGACTGAGAACGTTTCAATCTTAACACCACACCAACGGCCCACTTGAAAATGGCCGTATTCATGAACAAACACAATTATGATGATCGCGACAAAAAAGTAAAATGCCGTAAATCCGATATAAGCCAAGTCAAACTGCATTATATTTCCATCGCCTCCAACGCTTAGGCTCAGTTCATTCGATTTGAACAGAACTCATTCATGGAATTTTAACCACAAGACACAGGGATTGCGTCAACAATCAGGCAACATGGTTACCAGTGCATCAAACCAGCAGCGGGGCTGAGTGGATTGTGGATATAACCCACAGACGCTGCCGCCAAAACAACGGCAATGAGGCCGTCAATCCGGTCCAAAACACCACCGTGGCCGGGAATCAAACTGCCAGAATCTTTAACACCGAACTTACGTTTAAATGCGCTTTCAAAAATATCACCACCCTGCTCCAATATCGCAAATGCTCCCGCCAACCCGGCAAGCGGCCAGAAAGCCAAATGCGCGAAATGCGAAACCAAAATCGAAGCAAGAACAGCGCCAACAATTGCGCCCAACATTCCAGCCCAAGTCTTCTTAGGCGAAATGCGCGGCGCCAATTTTGGGCCCCCGATAATGCGCCCAAAGAAATAAGCCATTACATCTGCTGACCAAACAATCACCATGCACCAGACGACGGCTATAAAACCGAATTGAACATCATCCCGCAAAATCGACAAAGCTAATATCGGCAAACCGATATAAGCAACGCCGACCAACCTCCAAAAGCTCAACGCATCTTTGCGCAGCAGAAACCACGACACAAATGATAGAACTGCAATTGCGATGACTGAAAGAGTGGTCGACCCCATGATGAGCGCAGCAGCAGCCACCTCGTGAATTAGGAGTTGGGGCTTGTTTTCACTAAAACTAATTTTCACCCATTCGATGGCAATCAAAATTCCGAGTGCCACAATAAAACCCGTGAACACGTACCCGCCGAACCACACAGCAGCCAAAACAAATGGAACCAAAACTGCGGCAGAAAATGTCCTGACACCCAAGTCAGCCCACTTCGATCCGATTTTTTCGCTCATGCGGTTTTAGCCTTGATGCCGCCAAAGCGGCGCTCGCGCGCTCTATATTCATCGATTGCGCGGGCAAATATTTCAGCATTAAACTCAGGCCAATATTCTGGCACAAAAACAAACTCGGTATAAGCACACTGCCAAAGCAGAAAGTTTGAAATCCGCTCCTCGCCACCTGTGCGGATGAGCACATCAGGATCGGGCATATCGGCTGTATATAAATTCTGGGTCAACACATCCATGTCAATCTTAAGCGGATCAAGTGACCCGTCGCGAACTTGAACTGAGATTTTTTGCACACTACGCACTAATTCTTGGCGGCTACCATAGTTGAACGCGACGACCAATTTCAATTTCGTGTTGTCAACAGTCAAGCGCTCAGCGTCCTCAATCATCTTTACCAGTTTTAGTTCAAGATTTGAGCGATCACCGATGATTTGAATTTTCACGCCAGACGCATGAAGTTCAGCTACATCTTGGCTGATAAACCGTCGAAGCAACTCCAACAGAAACATCACTTCGGTTTTAGGCCGTGACCAATTCTCGGTGCTGAAAGAATAGATCGTTAGAAATTCGATTCCCATATCAGAGGCAGCACGAACAGCGCGCCTTACCGCGTCAATGCCAACCTTATGTCCTGCCGACCTCGGCAAGCCCCGCGCCGCAGCCCAGCGACCATTGCCATCCATAATAATGGCAACATGACGTGGGTTAGAAGTTTGCTGCACCCCGGTCATTGCTAAATCTCAAACCTGCATGATTTCCGCTTCTTTGTTCTTCAAAGCCGCGTCCATATCTTTAATCATATCATCAGTCATTTTTTGAACGTCAGCAGATTTATCTTTCAAATCATCTTCGCTCATCTGCTTGTTTTTTTCCAAAGCCTTCAACTGGTCCATACCATCACGGCGCACATTGCGCACAGCAACACGGCCTTTCTCGGCATAGGTATGTGCAACCTTCACAAGTTCCTTGCGGCGATCTTGTGTGAGGTCAGGCATGCGCAGTCGAATGACTTGGCCTTCGGTTTGCGGGTTCAAACCTAAGTTCGATTGTTGAATGGCTTTTTCTACAGCGATCACTAATCCACGATCCCAAACTGAAATTTGCAACATGCGCGGTTCAGGAACAGACACTGAAGCACACTGCGCAAGTGGCATCTTGGCACCATAAGCGTCGACCATAATTGGATCGAGCAGGCTGCTCGAAGCACGGCCAGTGCGCAATCCACCAAAATCATGTTTCAATGAATCAATAGCACCGTTCATGCGGCGCTTAATATCGCTTGCGTCAAAATCAGGAAGTTGGGCCATAAATTAGTCCTTCGTAATAATTGTAAAGCGACCAGTGCCCTTGAGTGCTTTCTCAATATTGCCTGCCTCGCGAATAGAAAACACTACTACCGGAACCTCATTGTCTCGCGCAAGTGCGATTGCCGCTGGATCCATAATCCTCAAATTCTTTGCCAAGATTTCATCAAAGGTTATTGTATCATAACGCTTAGCTTTAGGGTCTTTCTTGGGATCCGCTGAATAAACCCCGTCAACACTGGTGCCTTTCAGCAATGCCTCGCATTTAAGTTCTGCGGCACGCAACGCGGCGCCTGTATCAGTCGTAAAAAACGGCAACCCAGTGCCCGCCGCACAAATCACCACCCTGCTCTTTTCCATATGGTGAATGCCTTTTGCCGCCGAATATGTTTCGCACACCGTAGGCATAGCGATGGCCGAAAGCATCCGCGCATCAACACCCTTTGAATTCAAAACGCCTTGCATTGCCAAGGCGTTCATAACCGTGGCCATAATGCCCATATGATCGGCCGAAACCCGGTCCATGCCTTTTGCAGCGCCCGCCAGCCCCCGGAAAATGTTTCCGCCGCCAATGACCAGCGCAACTTGTGCGCCAGCATCAACACAAGCAATCACCTCATCGGCCATACGGCCAACTGTGTTGAGATCAATGCCAAACGGCTCTTTGCCCATTAAAACTTCACCGGAGATCTTCAGGAGGATGCGTTTGTATTTGGGTTTAGCCATGAGCTAATGGTTCCGTCATTTAACAATGATATGACACGTCTTTAGCGTCATTCCTGACGATTCGCTTCGATGAATAGAACGCTAGCCCGCAACCCGGTTGATCTGGTTCGTCGCTTTGTTATCGTTGATTTCAGCTTGCTCACCCAGCACATGATCAATCATGGCGCGCCAATCGGCGGGCAAATCACCCCAGTCAGGCAAGCCAGATGTTGCGGCTTCTAACATAGCAGGTGATGGCTCACGTAATACTTCAAGTGAGGCACGCGCTGCCGCAATATGAGATTGCCAATCATCAGAGCCTTCGCTCAAAGCAATCGCTTTAGCAATGCGAACTAGCATCGGATCAACTATTTCAGAACTCATTTCAGCACCTTCGATGCCCCCGAAGATGGCCTAATTCAAACGCGGCAACTTCGCTCGACTCTACGTAAGATTGTTGCACAAAAGAAAACAACGATCAAATAGTTAATTAGCCCGCTGTTTGAAAATAGAAACACAAAACTAAAGGCCAGACATCTTCGCCACTTCATCAGCAAAATCATCAGGGCCTTTTTCAATGCCTTCGCCCAACTGCATACGCACAAAACCAGTGAGCTTCACAGCAGCTCCAGCCTTCTTGGTAATTTCTTCCAAAGCCTGCGTCACTGTCTTCGAGCCATCATGGACATAGGACTGCTCAAGCAAACAGGTTTCCTTGGCGTAAGACTTGAGACCAGATGCGATAATCTTTTCCATCACATTGGCGGGCTTGCCAGCGTTCTTTTCTTCAAGCACTGCAACTTCGCGGGCCAAAACATCCTTTGGAACGGCGTCCAAGCTCAAGGCAACGGGGTTTGTGGCTGCAATGTGCATCGACAACATGCGGCCAAAACCAGCGAGCTCTTCCTTGCTGCCAGTTGATTCAAGCGCCACAATAACGCCAATCTTGCCCATGCCGGGGGCGATTTGGTTGTGAACATATGAACCGATCACACCATCCGTCACAGTCAGTTCAGCCGTACGGCGCACTGTCATGTTTTCGCCGATGGTGGCCACCATCTCGGCCACATATTCCGCAACAGCATGTTTGCTGCCGGGGAAATGCATCACCTTCAAAGCTTCCGATGATCCCTTAGCTAACAAGGCCAGTTTTGAAATTTCTGAAACCATGGCTTGGAACTTTTCGTTACGGGCAACGAAATCTGTTTCCGAGTTCACTTCAACCAAAGCGCCGTGCAAGCCCTTTACGGCCAAACCAACAAGGCCTTCAGCGGCAACGCGGGTTGATTTCTTGGCGGCTTTGGCCAAGCCCTTGGCGCGCAGCCAATCAACGGCTTCTTCTTCATTACCGTTGGTGGCGCTGAGTGCCGCCTTACAATCCATCATGCCGACGCCAGTCTTTTCGCGTAAGCTTTTCACCATGCCAGCCGAAATGTCAGCCATGTTAAACCTCTTTTTAAAATCGTTACGTTCGATCTATTTTGTCCGTCATTCCCGAGAATGCGGGAATCCATCCAATGGCATAAATCGTAGTTGGAATGGATTCCCACCTTCGCGGGAATGACGCGTTGTCTTGAGTTACTAAAACTTAAGCTGGAAGCGCTTCAGCAATGGGTTGTTCAGCTGCACCAGCATCCGCACCCGAATGATGACCTGAAGCTTCAATGCCGGCCAAAACCGCACGCGAAACTAAATCGCAATACAAAGCAACAGCGCGCGCCGCGTCATCATTGCCAGGGATTGGGAAGTTGACACCATGGGGATCAGAATTTGTATCGATGATGGCCACAACCGGAATGCCCAAACGATTGGCTTCTTTGATTGCGTTGGCTTCCTTGTTCGTGTCGATCACAAACAGCAAATCTGGAACGCCGCCCATATCCTTGATGCCGCCCAATGCCTTATCAAGCTTACCCTTGTGGCGGGCCATATCCAAAAGTTCGCGCTTCTTGAGGCCTTGTTCTTGACGGCCAATCTTATCGTCGATCTGACGCAAAGTCTTGATCGAAGCTGAAATGGTTTTCCAGTTAGTCAACATGCCGCCGAGCCATCGGGCATTCACATAATACTGAGCGCAACGCTTGGCCGATTCCTTAATTTCTTCAGCAGCCGAAACCTACAGCGAGCGAGCCCCCAAAGACTATGAACTCTTTGCCGACGGCCCCCACATTGCAACCAACGC
>JAYVPZ010000155.1:0-2235 GCA_043757105.1 Aestuariivirga sp.
CCGTCAAACACTTTTGAATGTGCCGAAATATTTTCGCTATAATAGTCCAACATATCGCGGTGCATACGCTTTAGCGTGTTGGCATCAACAGCCGAACCAGTGGCCAGTATACCTCGCTCGATCAAATTCATGGCCCCTAGACCTACAAAACCGCGAAATTCATGATAGGTGACGGGCCTGCGCCCGATGGATTGTAAAACATGATTTGTGGCTTGGATCAAATCTGGGGCGGTGTCGACCAAAGTTCCATCAAGATCAAAGATAAGCGCTTCAACTGGCATTGCGATTCCATCATGGCTGGTGTGTTTGTATGCTGCCATCCTCTATGCTAAGTGCTGACCAAATTCCACTCATTGGAGAAAATAAATGGATTTAGGTAAAACCCAAAGGCTGCGCGATATTCTGAAGGATAAGAGCCTTCTGAGAGAGCAATGCTATATCGATGGCAAATGGGTTTCAGGCATGGCCACCATTAATGTAACCAATCCGGTCAATGAAATGGTGATCGGCTCGGTGCCAAAGCTGGGTAAGGCTGAAACCAAAGCCGCCATCGAAGCCGCCGAACGTGCCCAAAAACCATGGGCCAAAAAATCCGCCAAGGATCGCTCTATCATTCTGCGCAAATGGTTCAACCTGATGATGGAAAACCAAGAAGACTTGGCGCAAATCATGACGGCAGAGCAGGGCAAACCGCTAGCCGAGTCCCGTGGCGAAGTGGGCTACGGTGCAAGCTTTATTGAATTCTTCGCGGAAGAAGCCAAACGCGTTTACGGCGAAACCATTCCTTCTCCATGGCCAAATGCGCGCATCGTCGTGGTCAAACAAGCCATCGGAGTTGTGGCGGCCATCACGCCTTGGAATTTTCCCAACGCGATGATCACAAGGAAAGCTGGCCCAGCGCTCGCTGCTGGTTGCACTTTCGTCTGCAAGCCTGCCGCCGAAACACCATTTTCGGCACTCGCTTTGGCCGAACTTGCCGAACGCGCCGGAATGCCTGCGGGCGTGTTCTCTGTGATCACAGGTAAGGCTTCGGAAATCGGCGGCGAGATGACATCAAACCCAATTGTCAAAGCAGTCACTTTCACGGGATCCACCGCAATCGGCAAATTGCTCATGGCGCAATGCTCAACCACTGTGAAGCGCGTGGGCCTTGAACTCGGTGGCAATGCGCCCTTCATCGTGTTCGATGATGCTGATCTTGATGCAGCAGTAGCAGGCGCCATGATTTCCAAATATCGCAACAATGGCCAAACTTGCGTGTGCGCCAATCGCATTTTGGTTCAAGAAGGTGTGTATGAAGCATTCGCGGCTAAGCTTACGACGGCAGTTGGCAAACTGAAAGTCGGTAACGGCAATGGTGATGGAGTGACCACTGGGCCGTTGATCAATGCCGCAGCTGTCAAAAAAGTGGAAGAACATATCGCCGACGCGCTGGCCAAAGGCGGCAAGCTTACTCTCGGTGGTAAATCGCTGGGCGGCAATTTCTTTGAACCGACAATCATCACTGGCGTCACCACAGCCATGGCCGTAGCCCGCGAAGAAACATTTGGCCCCGTGGCTCCTCTGTTTAAATTCAAAACCGAAGAAGAAGCTATCCACATGGCCAACGACACGGAATTTGGCTTGGCATGCTATTTCTACACCCGCGATATTGGCCGCGTGTGGCGCGTTGGTGAAGCGCTGGAATATGGCATGGTGGGCATCAACGAAGGCATTATCTCAACTGCTGAAGTGCCGTTTGGTGGCATGAAAGAATCTGGTATTGGCCGCGAGGGCTCAAGCCATGGAATGGAAGAATACATCGAAATGAAATATATGTTGATGGGGGGCCTCGGTTCATGAGCGCCGACACACAAAAGAAAGCTGCCGCTGAATTTGCATTGAAAATGGTGGTGCAAGGTGCTGCCGTTGGAATCGGAACAGGATCGACCGCCAATTATTTTATTGAAGCGGCTGCTGCAAAGGTAAAGCGCGAAAAATTAGACACAAGGTTCGTTCCCACCTCACAAGCCACTTACGCACTTGCGCAGAAGCTCGGCATGAAATTGGTGACAATTGAAGACGCACCATTCCTTGATGCCACTGTTGATGGTTGTGATGAGTTCGATGGTTCGTTCCATTTGATCAAGGGTGCAGGTGGCGCAATGCACCGCGAGAAAATCGTAGCATCTTCCTCCAAATTTATGATCACAATTTGCGATGCGTCCAAACAAGTGAAAACACTTGGCACTGTTC
>JAYVPZ010000156.1:0-8626 GCA_043757105.1 Aestuariivirga sp.
GATTTTTCGGTTTGGATGGGAGATCAATTCGTCGGTGTTCTTCAGCAAGATTTGCATGGCCTTGCTCGCTGCATCCCCGTTGGACGCTGCTACGGCCAATAGAATCCGCTCATGGAGTTTGAGCGCAGTTTTGGGGCTGGGGTTCAAGGTTGTGGTGAAATCAAAGAGATTGCCCAAGGCTTTTTCGATAATGATGCCAAAGGGCAGCAAAAGTTCATTATTGGCAGCAGCCATCAAAGCCTCATGAAATTCAACGTCGGCCTCCACCGTTTCGGCGGTGGTTTTGGCTTTCTTCATTGCGGTGAATGCATCCTGCATTCTGGCAAGCTGCAAAGGTGTGCGTTTGTGGGCCGCCAACAAAGCAACGCCCGGCTCCACAAGTCTGCGCACTTCTTGGGTGGATTGAATAAAGGCATGGCGATCAACCGCGGCATGGTGCCATTCCAGCACATCGCGATCTAAAATATTCCACATTGAACGCGGCAAAACGCGGCTGCCGATTTTAGGGCGCGATTCAATCAGGCCTTTAGCCATGAGGGTTTTCAAAGCCTCGCGCACCACCGTTCGGCTTGCGCCAAAGGCTTTACCCCAAGCGGCTTCATTGGGCAGCAGACTTCCCGGTTGAAACTCACCCAGCAAAATCCGCTCGCCTATATTTCGGGCAAATTTGACGTGGAGATTGCCTTTTGTTTTGGATTTGAGTTTTGCCATAAGTATCAGATTCCACTTTTTTCAATTGTCATACAAAAAACAATTGCCGATTGGGCTAACTCCAATTATGAGATAGAGCCAACACAGGCAAGCACCAAGAATAAGTCTCGGGCTGACTGTTCATAAAGGGAGGATACCTTATGCTTAATCGTAGACATTTTATCGCTTCGGTCGCTGGCGTTGCTGCGGCGGTTGCAGCCGGTTCGGCCATTGCTGCTGAAAAGGGCTTGATCGGCATTTCAATGCCAACCAAGTCTTCGACACGTTGGATTTCAGACGGCGAATCCATGGTGAAGGAATTCACCGCGATGGGTTACACAACTGATCTACAATATGCTGAAGATGACATTCCAAACCAATTGGCTCAAATTGAAAACATGGTCACCAAAGGTGCCAAGGTTTTGATTATTGCTGCGATTGATGGCTCAACAATGTCAGACATTTTGCAAAAGGCTCATGATGCTGGTGCAAAGGTGTTCTCATATGACCGTTTGATCACCAAGACTGCGAACGTTGACTACTACACGACATTCGACAATTTTGGTGTTGGCGTTTTGCAGGCGACTTCATTGGTTGCTGGTTTGAAAGAGCGCTTTCCAAGCGTGAAACCTTGGAATGTTGAATTGTTCGGCGGTTCACCAGATGACACTAACGCTGGCTATTTCTATAATGGCGCTATGTCAGTGCTACAACCGATGATCGATTCAAAAGACATTATGGTTGTTTCAGGCCAAATGGGCATGGACAAGGTTGGCACGTTGCGTTGGGATGGTGCTGTGGCCCAAGCCCGCATGGATAATCTTCTCTCGGCCAATTACACCGATAAAAAAGTTAACGGTGTTTTGTCACCTTATGATGGATTGTCACGCGGTATTATTTCATCACTCAAAGGTGTAGGTTATGCACCAGGTGCTGAAATGCCAATCGTCACTGGCCAAGATGCTGAAATCGCATCAGTCAAAGGCATGAACGCTGGCGAACAATATTCAACCGTATTCAAGGATACGCGCGAATTGGCGAAAGTGACTGCGAAAATGGTGGACATCGTTCTCGGTGGCAAAGAGCCAGAAATTAACGACACCAAGACTTATAATAACGGCGTGAAAGTTGTTCCATCTTATCTGTTGGTTCCACATTCAGTCGGCAAGGCTGACATCAAGGCTGCCTTGGTTGATTCAGGCTATTACACACAAGACAAAGTCGATAATTAAGATCGTTTACGGTTCCGCAGCAAAACTGCGGGGCCAATCTATTTAGATTTAGACTTACCCTTTCATCGTCATTCCCGCGAAGGCGGGAAACCGACTTTTGCTTGATCACGTTTTCAGAAAGTTGGGTCCCCGCCTTCGCGGGGATGACGGTTTATGGTATGAACAACCAGTGCAAGGATTAACTTGCCATTGAGCTCTGGGGGAAACGTCATCACATCATGCAACCTATTCTTGAAATGCGCGGTATTACCAAAACATTTCCGGGTGTGAATGCGCTTTCGAATGTTGACATCAATGTGCGCCCTGCTGAAATTCTGGCTGTGGTTGGCGAAAACGGGGCTGGCAAATCCACATTGATGAAAGTGCTTTCAGGGGTTTACCCGCATGGCACGTATTCTGGCGATATTTATTACGAAGGCGTTGAACGCAAGTTTGGCAAAATTTCAGATAGCGAAGATTTAGGAATTATCATTATCCATCAAGAGTTGGCCTTGGTGCCTCTGCTCTCGATAGCTGAAAATATTTTTCTGGGGCACGAGCCAGCCAAGCATGGCGTGATCAATTGGTTTGAAGCTTTTGCACGCACCAAAGAGCTTTTGAAAAAAGTGGGACTGAACGAGCACCCCAACACGCTGATCACCAATTTGGGCACGGGCAAGCAGCAGCTGGTTGAAATTGCCAAGGCGCTGAATAAAAAAGTAAAGCTGCTAATTCTTGATGAGCCAACATCCAGTTTGAATGAAACGGATTCGAATGCGCTTTTGGCTTTGCTGAAAGAATTCAAAGCGCAGGGCATTTCTTCAATTATGATTTCGCATAAGCTGAATGAAATTTCTAAAGTGGCCGACCGCATTACTGTTTTGCGCGATGGCATGACGGTGGATACGCTGGATTGCCATGCCGAGAAAATTTCTGAAGACCGCATTATTAAAGCCATGGTGGGCCGCGAATTGACGGATCGGTTTCCGCAGCGCAAACACACAATAGGTGAGCCTATATTCGAGGTAAAAAATTGGAGTTGTTATCACCCGCTGCACTCTGATCGACAAATGATTAAGAATGTCGATCTTCATGTGAAGCGCGGCGAAGTGGTGGGCATTGCCGGGCTTATGGGTTCGGGCCGCACGGAACTTGCCATGTCGATTTTTGGCCGTGCGTACGGGCAGAAAATTACGGGTGAGATTTTGATCAACGGCAAGCCTGTTGATGTGAGCACGATTCCAAAGGCGATGGATGCTGGTCTCGCGTATGCCACGGAAGACCGCAAAACTTATGGTTTAGTGCTGATTGATCACATTAAACATAATATCAGTTTGGCCAATCTCGATGGTGTGGCTAAGTATTCAGTTGTTGATGATTTGGTTGAACTCGCCATCGCCAATAAATATCGGCGTGATTTGGGCATACGCTGCTCATCGGTCTTTCAAACGACCGTCAATCTTTCGGGTGGCAATCAACAAAAAGTGGTGTTGAGCAAATGGCTTTTTTCCGCACCTGATGTTTTGATTTTGGATGAACCGACGCGCGGCATTGATGTGGGTGCCAAATATGAAATTTATGGGATCATCAACCAACTGGCTGAAGCGGGCAAAGCGGTTATTGTTATCTCATCGGAAATGGCCGAGCTATTGGGCGTGGCTGACCGCATCTATGTGATGAATGAAGGAAAATTTGTTGCCGAAATGCCCGCCAAAGAAGCGAGCCAAGAAAAAATCATGCGCGCCATTATGAAATCATGGGGCAAATAGAATGACTGATCTTACACAAGTAAAACCAGATTTCATGCGCTTCGTGCGCAGCAATATTCGCGATTATGCTTTGCTGCTTTCACTACTGGCGATCATGGTGTTTTTCCAGTTCAATACCAATGGCACATTGTTCCGCCCCGTTAACATGACCAACATACTCCTGCAGAACAGCTATATCGTTGTGATGGCACTAGGCATGTTGTTGGTTATTGTGGCTGGGCATATTGATTTGTCAGTTGGCTCAGTTTCAGGATTCGTCGGCGCAGTTGCCGCTGTATTGATGACGGGCACATCGCCAAATCCTGATCTCTTTACGATTCCAAAATTGGATTTCGTTTCGTCATCAATCATCTGTTTGGCAATAGGCGCCGGGATTGGCGCTATTCAAGGCTACTTCATTGCCTATTATAAAATCCCTGCTTTTATTGTGACTTTAGCGGGCATGTTGATTTTTAAAGGCTTGGCGCTTTCGGTTTTAGGTGGTGCTTCAGTTGGGCCATTGCCGCCGACGTTCCAGTTGCTCAGCACTGGCTTTCTGACGGACATATTCGGCATTCAATTGTTTGGTGCGCCATTTAATTTATTGGCATTAATGATCGGCACATTGATCACAGCGCTGCTGATTTATTTCAATTTCAAAGAACGCCGTAGCCAATTGCAACACGGTTTGGCGGAAGAACCTGAAGCCATTTTCTACGCACGAAACATTTTGATTGCCGTCGCTTTGATCGGTTTCAGCTTCATCATGGGAAAATATAAGGGCCTGCCCAACGTTCTGATTGTTATGTCCACGTTGATTGCAATGTTCGTGTTCATCACCACGCGTACAACTTTTGGCCGTCGCATCTATGCGATGGGCGGCAACGAAAAAGCGGCAAAGCTTTCAGGCGTGAACACCGAGCGGCTTACGTTTTGGATATTCACGATTATGGGAGCGCTGGCTGCTTTGGGCGGGCTCATATTTGCGGCGCGGTTGAACGTTGCCACACCAAAGGCGGGTGCTGGTTTTGAACTTGAAGTGATTGCCGCCTGTTTCATTGGCGGTGCGGCCGTGACGGGCGGCGTGGGTAAGATTATTGGCGCAGTGATTGGCGCTTTTATCATCGGCGTGATGAACAACGGCATGAGCATCATGGGCATCGGCATTGATTGGCAATTTGTAATCAAGGGTGTTGTGCTGTTGCTGGCTGTGTTTCTGGATGTGAAATTCAAGAATAAAGGTTAGCTGACTTGATAACCGTACTCGGCGGATTGCGACGTTAGCCATTCCCAGAAGCTTTCTGAAAAGCCACGGAAGACTGAGAGTGTGAATTCATCTTTTCCCGTTCGTGTCAGATGAACGCCAACATGAGCCATTTGGGTGAGCGCGGATTTACCCAGTGGAAATTCATCAGCATACAGATCAATCGGTGTGCCTTTGGCCAGAACAGCGCGGGCTTTGGGGCCGGAGATGCGGATGGTAACGCGGCCATGGCTTTGGTCGGTAATTGAAGCGAGGCCATCGAGTTTCTTTTTGAGTTCGGTGTAATGTGTTGTTTCTGATTTACTCGATGACTGGACAAAATATTGATCCGGGCCTGCCCACATCACATCGACGGATTTTAATGTGGCCAGTGCATCTTTCAACGCTTTGGACTTTCCTTTGCGGGCGATGACCATGCAGATTGCAAGTGGGTGAACAACTGAAAGCAATACGCCGGGTGCGCCTTTGTCAACGCCGAAGCGGCCTTGGATGGCTACTTCTTGCAATGCTGAGGTTCTATGCATGAAGCCTCTCATTCTTGGGATCGAAATGCACGGGATCACAAATCTCGGCGAGATAGTGATGGCCGCGCAAGCCATCAAACACTTTCACCACTTCGCCATGGCGGGCGCGACCGTTTGAGAGCAGTGCAAGACCCAACCACATATTGAGCATCGGCGACCACCCAACCGAGCAGATATAACCTTGATCATTGGCCATGCTTGGCGCATCGGATTGTTTGAGCAAATGTCCGCCTGATCTGATCTTCATGGTCTTGTCCACCGGCTTGATGCCAACCACACATTGCCGAGCGGGATCAACCATGCCTTCCCGAGTGGCCATCATGCGACCGATATAATCTTTCTTGGACGACATCATTTTGCCGAGGCCTAGATCGCCAGCCGTTGTCGTGCCGTTTAACTCACCACCCGCCACATGGCCTTTTTCGATGCGCATCATTGAAAGCGCTTCAACCCCATAAGGCACGATGCCGAACTCTGCGCCTGCTTGCATGATGGCGCGGGCAACCATGTTGCCGTGGTCAGCGGGCACGGCCAATTCGTAAGCGTGCTCACCTGAGAAGGAGATGCGGAAGAGACGTGCGGTGAGGCCGCCAAGAATGGTGATATCTTTGGCCGCGAGATAAGGTGTTGTCTCATCGTTCAGCGTGAAACCATCGACGAGTTTTTGCAGCGTAGTGCGCGCGTTGGGGCCAGCGATGGCCATTTGCGCCCAATGTTCGGTGACGGAAACATATTGAACGTCCAATTCTGGCCAGAGGGCTTGATGACAGAATTCGATGTGGCTCATAACGCGGGCGGCGTTAGCCGTGGTCGTGGTCATCAAATAATGATCATCGGCAAGACGCGAGGTGGTGCCATCATCAAACACCACGCCATCTTCGCGCAGCATGAGACCGTAACGGGCTTTGCCGATGGCGAGGGTTGAGAAGGTGTTGCAATAGAGCTTGTCGAGGAATGCGCCAGCGTCATTTCCCTGAATGTCGATCTTTCCGAGGGTGGACACATCGCAAAGGCCAACACCGCCGCGCGTGGCTTTGACTTCGCGCGAGGCTGAGGCCAGCCAATCTTCGCCTGCTTTGGGAAACCACGACGAGCGCATCCATAATCCGGTTTCTACAAACACCGCGCCCTGCTCCACGCACCAATCATGCAGCGGGGTTTTGCGGACGGGTTGGAAATGGTGGCCAGTGAAGGGGCCTGCGAAAGCGCCGAAAGACACAGGTGTGTACATGGGGCGGAACCTTGTTGTGCCCATTTCGGAAATGGATTTGCCTGCTGCTTCAGCAAGGATGGCGATGGCGTTGACGTTGCCGAGTTTGCCTTGGTCGGTGGCCATGCCTGTTGTGGTGAAGCGCTTGGCCAATTCCACATGGCCATAACCTTCGCGGTTGGCGAGGGGCAGGTCTTTGGCGGTGGCGTCATTTTGATAATCGATGAAGGCTTTGCCTGTGGATTCTTTGACCCACCAGAAAGGTTGGATAGCAAAGGCTTCGTCTTTGCATTTTGGCGTGGGTGGAGCTTTGCCTTTGAAAGTTCCAGCGGCGATGCCTGAAGCCAAACATTCCGACAGCAACATTTTTCCAGCAGCACTTCCGATGCTTACGAATTGCGGGCCAACATCAGGTGGCACGAACGCGGCAATGGTTTCATTCCAAATGGGCTTAGCGCCACGGTGGCACATGAGGTTCACAATAGGTGACCAGCCGCCAGACATGGCAACAGCATCACACTCGAAGCGTGAGCCATCAGCGAGGTCGATGGATTTTACACCCTTGCCGCCTTTGACATTGATGATCTTGGCATTGTTGCGCGTGTCGATGACGGCTGCAACATTAATGCCATGCGCTTTCATGTCATTGGTTGTGCGTTGGGCAGAATCATTGTTGGTGAATATGGCGATGGATTTTCCCGCTGCAGCCGCATAGCGATTTGCGTAATGACGCATGGCGGAAGCCAGCATGACGCCGGGCACATCGTTGCCTCCAAAGACTAATGGGCGTTCTTCTGCGCCTGCGGCGAGCACTGCTTTCTTGGCATGGATGCGCCAATAGCGTTGGCGGGGTTCAAAGGCAGGGGGCACGGCCACATGATCATTCACCCGCTCAAGGCCGCCAAAAATATTTCCGTCAAACCAGCCGAAGATTGTGGTGCGCGGCATGAGGGTGACGTTTGGCATTGAGGCGAGTTCGGCGACGATGGTTTGCGCAAAACTCAGGCCGCTCATGCCGTCGAGTTCTTCATTCTCGAACAGCAGTGAGCCACCGAGAGCCGAGCCTTCATCAGCAAGGATGACGCGTGCGCCTGATCTGGCGGCAGTGCGTGCGGCCATCAGGCCTGATGGGCCGGAGCCGATGACGAGCAGATCGCAATGGGCATATGATTTTTCGTAAGTGTCGGGGTCAGCTTCTTTCGAAGCAGTGCCGAGGCCTGCGGCTTTGCGGATCAACGGCTCGTAGATTTTTTCCCAAAAGCTTTTGGGCCACATGAAGGTTTTATAATAGAAACCTGCAACGAAGATGGAAGAGGCCAGTGAGTTGATCGCAAGGAAATCATTTTCAAGTGAAGGCCAGCGGTTTTGGCTGTTTGCCGTGAGGCCGTTATAAAGCTCAATCATAGTGGCGCGGGTGTTGGCTTCTTTGCGCGCGCCTTCGCGGAGTTCAACAAGTGCATTGGGTTCGGATGCGCCAGCCGAGATAACACCGCGCGGGCGGTGGTATTTGAAGGAACGCCCCATAAGGTGCACACCGTTGGCGATCAGCGCTGAGGCGAGTGTGTCACCTTGGTGGCCCGTGAATGGCTTACCATCAAATTTGAAATTCAGGTTTATTGAGCGGTCGATAAGGCCGCCATTTGCAATGCGAAAGCCGCTCATGGTTTGACCTTCATAGTTTTGGCGGCGACGGCGCTGTGAACGTCATGCGTGTCGGTGTTGCGGGTGACCACGAGCCACGCGCGGCAGCCGCCCGAGTGCTGTACATATTCGGTGTAGTTACCACGCGGGTTATCACGCAGATAGACATAGTCCATCCATTGATCGATTGACGATGGTTCTAAACTTGTGGGGCGTATGACGGTGGCATCACCGAGGAAGGTGAATTCTTCGACTGGCCTGGTTCCGCAATGGGGGCAAGGGATTAGCATTAGTGTAAATTGGGCGTTGCGCCCTGCCCTTTTTCATCAAGCATATAA
>JAYVPZ010000157.1:0-2233 GCA_043757105.1 Aestuariivirga sp.
TGCATGGGGGATCTCTCCGTGGGTTGCTTTCACAACACCCCATGAATCACATCAAAACTGATTTGAGAATCCCCCAACCTTAGCCGTAACTGGGGTTAAGTAACACCTGGCATTGGGGAATTGGTTTGAACATCAATTACATATTTCTGCGCGGCCAAGATTTTGGCATCAACGTTGCCCAGTGAAGCGCCACCCGCCAGAGCAGCATCATCTGCCAAACTTTGAAGTTTTACATTCGTTTCTGCTATACGGGCTGTATCGACTGCAACTCCTATTGACAAAAACAGTGGCACGGCAGCCAATGCCAGAACCTGGCTGGTATTGCCCCTTTGGTCTTCCAACAGTCGGTTGAACCGCGTTAAAAAACTGCAAGTGTGCTTCGATATAGTCATTTTACTACCCCGATATTCATTACTGACCACAACATGCACAAAATGTTTAAACAATCACTTGCGCGAATAGGTTGAATTTTAGGAATTAGGTTTTTGGACAGTTGCTTGTGTACTGAGGTTAACAACAGGTGAATGATCGGTAGCAATTACATATTCGGATAATTGGGCCCTTCGCCACCTTGAGGCACAACCCACGTGATGTTCTGCGAGGGATCTTTAATGTCGCAAGTTTTGCAGTGCACACAGTTCTGGTGATTGATTTGGAATCGAGGTTCTTTACCTTTCGTTAAGACAACTTCATAAACCCCAGCTGGGCAATAGCGCTGGGCGGGTTCATCCCATGTCGGAAGGTTCACGCCGATTGGGATTGAGGCATCTTTTAACTTGAGATGGGCTGGCTCATCCTCTTCATGTGAGGTTGCGGAGAATGCCACATTGGTGAGGCGGTCGAAACTTAAAATGCCATCAGGCTTTGGATAATCAATCGGTTTACATTCAGACGCGGGCTTTAAAGTGGCCCAGTCTGCCTTGCCATGTTTCCATGTGCCAAGGCCAAAACCGAATAGGGTGTTGAGCCACATATCGAGTGCGCCGAGCGCTGCACCGCCCGCAAGGCCAAGCTTTGACCACATGGGTTTAACGTTTTTGACTTTCTTCAAATCTTGATAGACCCAAGAATTTTCATAGGCGGTTTGATAGTCTTCTAATGTATCTCCGCTGCGGCCAGCTTGAATGGCCGCAACCGCTGCTTCCGCTGCCATCATGCCCGTCTTCATAGCATTATGGCTGCCCTTAATGCGGGGCACATTCACAAACCCAGCCGAGCAACCAATCAAAGCGCCGCCGGGGAAGGGCAGTTTGGGCACGGATTGAAAGCCACCTTCGGTTATGGCTCGTGCGCCATAAGCCACGCGGCGGCCACCTTCGAGAACATCAGCAATCAGCGGGTGATGCTTGAAGCGCTGGAATTCCATATAGGGAAACAGATGCGGATTGGTGTAATTGAGATGAACCACGAAGCCAATCGACACCAGATTATCTTCGAGGTGATACATAAACGAACCGCCACCTGCCTTAGCGCCCAAAGGCCAACCCATGGTGTGCGTGACTTGGCCTTGGCTGTGGTTTTCAGGCTTCACTTCCCAAAGCTCTTTCATGCCTAAACCGAATTTCTGTGGTTCGCGGCCTTCGGAGAGATTGTATTTGGCAATAATTTCTTTGGCCAATGACCCGCGAACGCCTTCAGCGATCAACACATATTTGCCAGTCAACTCCATGCCCGGCTGATAATCGGGCTTATGCGTGCCGTCCTTGGCAATGCCCATAACGCCCGCCACCACACCGCGCACCGAGCCATCGTCGCGGTATAATACTTCAGACGCGGCAAAGCCGGGATAGATCTCAACGCCCATGCTTTCAGCTTGTGTGGCCAACCAACGGCACACATTGCCAAGCGACACTGCATAATTGCCGTGATTGTTCATAAGGGGCGGCATAAGGAAATTGGGCAAGCGCAATGCACCCGATGGGCCGAGCAGGAAGAAACGGTCGTCTTTGACTTCTGTCGTTAAGGGCGCGCCCTTCTCTTTCCAGTCGGGGATCAATTCGTTGAGAGCAATTGGATCAACCACAGCGCCCGACAAAATATGTGCGCCAACTTCCGAGCCTTTTTCGAGCACACAGACGGTGGTCTCGGGTGAAAGCTGTTTGACGCGAATGGCGGCGGATAGACCAGCGGGGCCAGCGCCCACGATGACGACATCATATTCCATAGTTTCGCGCTGAATATCGCTCACAAGTTCTCTCCGTGATTTGCTTCCGTATATATGGGTCTGTTATAG
>JAYVPZ010000158.1:0-8587 GCA_043757105.1 Aestuariivirga sp.
ATGCCATTGCAAGTGTCATTCCGACAATCACTTCAAAGGAAGCGACAAACTACTTCATCAACGCTGGTTACAATCCAGTATGATCGGAATCCGCTCTAGTTTTGCAAATTTCTTGATAGAGCGATGTTTCATCGAAACAATTTTTTTATGCTTCTTGACATGAACCACTTTCTTTGGCGGATAAATGCCATCTTCGAAATCACCAAACAAATAATGGTGCACGTTGGCATTGGCGGCCTCTGGTGCGGCGAATAAGCCCGCAAACACGATGGCCAAAATACTCAAACAACGCACAAACATTGGAAAAACTCCCCACGCAACTTCACTAAAAATTGAATCCCTATTTCATAAAATAAGGAAATAGTGCATTGGGCACAATGTAAAACAACAATTATGGTTTCTTTTTTTAGTTCTCCAAAATTGATTATAGCTGAGTATTGCCTAGCTTATTTGGCACTACCACGGCCATACTTTAAGCCATCTGCGTAGGGCCGTTCAACCAAGCATGATGAAATGATCTGGCATCTCATTTGGGTTGGGCGTGTTGGGTGGAAAATGCTCGGCCAGTGTTCGACCACAATCTTCAACGCCTAAAACCAGCGCATCAGCAAATCTCTGGGCCTTCAACAATGGCAACATCCTATCGACAATTTTCTGCCAATCTGCATGTGTAACTTTTGCTGCAATCGCAGTATCGCCCACCACTTCTATATAACGTTCTAGCTGCGAAACGAAGATCAAAACGCCAGTGCGACCACCCGTTGCATGGGTATGAAATGTTAAGAACTGAGTTGCGGCATTGCGGTGAGCATACTTATGCATCAACTTGCGCGGGGTCACCACATAACGAAACCAATTCTGGCTCAGCGCCAGCGCGACTAAGATAAACACAATCAGTTGGATTAAAAAAACCAACCATAATGAAACTGTCGCCCAGGGGAAAAACCGCCCGACCCATGGCATCACGAAAGGCACAGCCAACGCTATTCCAGCAGCAATATGGATGGGGACATGCACGTAGTCATCTGATTGCTTGGCAACAACGACGATCACTTCACCACTCGTATGAATTTCTGCATTTTTGATTGCGGCCACAACGCGTCTGCGATCAGCAGAAGAGATATCATGTTTCATCTTCACCAACCGCCTGATGCGCCGCCGCCACCAGAGCTTCCGCCCCCGCCCGACCAACCACCACCGCCACCTGAAAATCCACCGCCGCCAAATCCGCCACCACCGCTAAAGCCGCCACCGGGGATAATGATCATTCGACCACCGCGCGATGCATTCGACAAAATGAAAACAACAATAAAAAAGAAAATGATAAAGGGAAGAACGTCTTCAATCGTCAGTGCTGATTGGTTCTGCGCCCGCGCTACAATTTGGTCGCCCTGCCCGCCGATAACTTTTTCAATGTCTTCAATGCCGGCATTCACACCACCAACATAATCGCCCGCCTTGAAGCGCGGCACCATGGCGTTCTGAATAATGATTGAAGACATGGCATCAGTTAGATCACCTTCGAGACCGTAACCGACTTCAATTGAAACTTTGTGTTCATTGGGCGCAACCAAAACTAAAACGCCATCATTGCGCTTCTTGTCACCCAGCGCCCATTTGCGAAACAATAGATTTCCGTAGTCACGAATATCATAGCCCTCAAGCGTCGGCACGGTTGCTACAGCGATTTGATGACCAGACGCATCTTCGTAATTCTTCAGCTTGTTACCAATAATAACCACTTGGTCAGCGTCCAATACACTGGCCGCATCAACAACAGGACTCGTTGTTAAAACCGGAAAATTGGGTTCAGCCCAAGCGACTGTAATGGCAAAAAGGGCCGCAACAAAAAATATCGCGGCCCGCAAACGGTTCATTATTATGACTTCGGTTTGTTAAAGTCGACTTTTGGCGCAGTATCTGAACCAGCTGTCGCCGTGAATGTTTCGGCGAGCTTTGCGGTCGGATAGAACCAAGCAGCCCACCAGCGACCGGGAATTGTCACAAGCTCTGTATTATAAACCTGCACCGCTTCAATGTAATCTTTGCGCGAAACGGTAATACGATTTTCCGTGCCCTCAAGTTGCGATTGCAGCGCCAAGAAGTTCTGATTTGATTTCAAATCAGGATAAGCCTCAGTTATTGAAAGCAACTTTCCGAGCGCCTGTGAAAGCTGGCCTTGCGCATCCTGATATTTCTTAAAGGCTTCTGGATTGTTGATGATGTCAGCCGGCAAAACCATTTGTGTGGCCTTTGCACGCGCTTCCACAACAGCAGTCAAAACATCCTTTTCCTGTGCGGCGTATCCCTTTACTGTTTCAACCAGATTGGGGATCAGATCAGCCCTGCGCTGATAATTGTTCTGCACATCGCTCCAACGCGCTTTCATCGCCTGATCATAGGTCGGCACATTGTTGATGCCACAGCCGCTGAGAAACATGGCTGTGACGGCGAGAACGAGAAAATTAGCAATACGCATAGTGGCCCCCTCTTAGGTTGAGACTATAAGTTAGCAGTCTGTTAACCATCGCGCAAATGGGGAGTTAAAGTCAAAAAATCAAGGCTGGAAAACTTTAAACTTTTTCGCCGAAATCACGACCGATTTTCAAAACCATCTTGCGCGGCAGGAACGGAACCACCCATTCAAGCAAGAATCGCAATTTGGGATCATTGAACACAACCAACTTGCCCGCCATCATGCCATCATACCCAATCTTGGCCACACTGGCGGCCGAGGGCATTTTGCCCTGAACGCCTTTTGCGTCTTTCATGTCGGCAACATCAAAAAACTCCGTTGCCACGGGGCCAGGGGTGAGCACCGTTGACGTTATACCTTTATCCCGCAATTCCTCTGACAGCGCCAATGAGAATGAATTTACGAAAGCTTTAGTCGCGTGATAGGTCGCTTGAAATGGTCCGGGGATCATGCCTGCTGTTGATCCAACATGCAGAATTTTGCCAGACCGTTTTGCCACCATGTCTTGCAGAACAAGATGGGTCAGAGTCACCAATGATTTTATATTTAAATCCACCATCGCCAAATTGCGCGAAAGATCTGCCTCCTGAAAAAGGCCATGAAATCCAAACCCGGCATTGTTGATCAGAATATCAATATCATGCCCTTTGGCCTTCACTGCATTGTATAGCGCAGTTGTTCCTTCAACAGTTCCAAGATCAGCCGCAAACACATGCGCCTTCACGCCATGTTTTGAAACAAGCTCCGCCGCCAATTTATGCAAAGCCTCTTCGCGCCGCGCGACGATAATGACATCACCTCCAAGGCCGGCATGATAGCGCGCAAATTCTTTTCCGATGCCCGCTGACGCGCCAGTGATGAGTGCAAGTTTTTGGGACATTTGAAACTCCAACGTTTGGTCAATTTTAGAAATGTGAGCGCACAGACTTTTTATCAAGTCAATTTTAACAACTGCTTGCATAGCCATTGTTGAGCTATGTTTTTGCGACCGATGTCTTGAAATATTTCTGCCTAACTTCAGGCACCAATCTGATGAACAGCGAAACATGGATCATCAAAAACAGCGGCACAAAGTAATTCGGAATATAGCGCCAAGGCAATTGACCTAATGCTGCAACACCTGGCTCTTGTGCAAAAAGCTGTATGGGTGATCCCATTTGCGATGTGACCCCTAAGAAAATAGCAATTATGAAATCGAAAAACCCAACAAAATTCCATGCCAAAACCCAAAATTTCCAGCCAGGCTTTTGCTTCCAAGCAATGTAAGCGGCAGGAATTGCAAAGGCCGCCGCAATTATGTCGCCCGAACCTGCAATCAATGCAAAAGGATCAGATAAACGCCCCTCATGGTTTAGAGCGATAAAGATCCCTCCAGCGAATCGTGAAGATTGAACTGCTACAAGTGTCGCAATACTGGCATTTACCAAAATGGTTTTTGCCAAAGCTGATCGCGCATAAAATATTCGAAATGCAATCACTGGAAGAAAAATCGAGAACGCAGCACCGGGCATCGGCCCAATTCTGGGCAATGACACGAGCGTTGTAAACAACAACCATGCGACCAACAAGCCACCTACCTTATAAAATGCCGCGCCCTTAAGTTTGAGTGCTCGCAAAATGAAGTAGATGATAACAGGGCTGGCGATTGCCACGAATGCATATAGAATTTGATCAAGAGTCATTTTTATGTCCTTTATTTTCTTCAGTCAGCCTGCGCATGGCGCTGATAATTTGATCCCGCAACTGTTTCTGCGTTTCGTCTTTGGGCATGGCGCGCATCATAGCCAGGCCGCCGACCAACATTGAAAGTGCTGCCCAAGCGTGTTCGGGTTCCAAACCATTGGCCGCTGCCAGCGCGTTTTTTGTTTCTTCAGCGCCCTTTTTAAAAGCCTGCAGAACTGGCTCTTCCTGCCTGCGCACCTCGCTAATCAATGCGCCAGCTGGGCAGCCCTGAGCGACATCAGCCACGCGCTCATCCGAAAGATAATATTTGGCGATCAACCCAGCATCGTTCTGCGCATTGGCGATTTTGGCCAAGCCTCTAAAATTTATAGGGCTTTGCTCCAACGCTTTCTCCATCGCGGCAGCCAGCATTTCGGTTTTGTCGGCAAAGTGCGCATAGAAGCCACCATGGGTCAGCCCCACTGCTTTCATCACAGCGGGCACACTGGTTTCACTGAACCCTCGTTCCCGCATCAATTGTGACGCCGCATCAATGATCAACTCGCGTGTCTTGGCACTATGGCCTTTGTCATATCGAACCATAATTGAATTTCATCTTTTACGTTTAAGTCTTGACAATTATTATATGATGATCATAATATAAAAGCAAGTTCAAATTTTACTCCTGAAGTGGAAAGCCTTATGTCTGCTGTTGAATTCGCAAATCTCGCTGTTTTGCTCACGGATATTTTCATGCCGCTTACTACCGTCGCGATTTTCATTTTGATCAATAGAGCTGCAATTTGGCAACCGATATCCAAACTTGCTGCCCTTCCACTTGGTCTAGCCCTCATCTGGGCCAGCCTGTGGACATGGTGGCCACCACTTGCCAGCATACGTTTTCAGCCACCTCCGCTGGGCCAAGGTGGCGCAATTTTTCTGGTGATTGTCTCATTCGTTAGTTTGCTGGCTTTCAATTCCGTGCGCCAAATATTTGCAAATGCTGATTTGAAAATCTTTCTATGGTTGGGCCCGTGGCGAATTTTCTATGGCATTGCATTGCTTGTCATTGGTCTGGCCGGAGGTTTACCTGCGGAATTTTTCCGGACAGCTAGTTTTGGCGACATCGCTGTCGGAGTTGGGGCCGTGACTATGTTGGCGCGGCTGAAAACAGTTTCATCTCAGGAGATTTTGTTTTGGAACATTTTAGGCCTCGCCGATCTCATTCACGTCCTTGCCGTCGGGGCTTTTAGTTTGGGTAAATTTTTCAACCTCCATCCAGAATTTTCACCGCCCAGCCTCTTACCCATTGCCGGTGTACCCATGATGATTGCTATGCACGTCTACGCGCTATGGGCATACACCAGACCAAGGCAGAATGTCGCAAACTCTTAAGCCTTTCTGTTCTGCCTGTTCGCCACCAAATCATCCACCACCGCCGGATCAGCCAAAGTTGATGTATCCCCCAATGCGGAAAAATCATCTTCCGCAATTTTGCGCAAAATGCGGCGCATAATTTTGCCGCTGCGTGTTTTGGGTAATCCCGGTGCGAACTGAATTTTATCAGGTGTGGCCAATGGTCCAATTTCTTTGCGCACATGATCGACAAGAACTTTCTTTAATCCATCGTCGCCGCTCTCGCCCAGCATCAAGGTAACATAACAATAAATGCCCTGCCCTTTAATATCATGCGGATAACCAACCACTGCGGCCTCAGACACTTTAGCATGAGAAACCAAAGCGGATTCCACTTCAGCTGTGCCAAGGCGATGGCCAGAAACATTCAGTACGTCATCGACACGACCCGTGATCCAATAATAGCCGTCTTTGTCGCGCCGACAGCCATCACCTGTAAAATACATGCCTTTGTATGTCGAAAAATAATTCTCAACAAAGCGCTTATGATCGCCATAAAGTGTGCGCATTTGCCCGGGCCAAGAATCTAGGATCACCAAATTGCCAGAAGCTTCACCTTCCAGAAATGCACCTTTGTCGTCAACCAAAGCAGGCTGGCAACCGAAGAAAGGTTTTGTGGCCGAACCAGGCTTGAGCTTTGTGGCACCGGGCAATGGTGAAATCAAAATGCCGCCCGTCTCCGTCTGCCACCACGTATCCACAATCGGGCAGCGACCATCGCCCACCACACGGTGATACCACTCCCACGCTTCGGGATTAATCGGTTCACCTACAGAACCAAGGAGCCGCAGTGATTTGCGCGAGGTGCGCGTGACCGGCGCATCGCCCTGCTGCATCAATGCGCGAAGAGCGGTTGGTGCGGTGTAAAATATATTCACTTGGTGTTTGTCGATCACCTCCCAAAAGCGCGATGTGTTCGGATAGTTGGGCACACCTTCAAACATCAACGTGGTTGCGCCATTGGCCAGTGGGCCGTAGAGAATATAAGAATGCCCCGTCACCCAGCCCACATCCGCCGTGCACCAGTAAACGTCACCATCATGATAATCGAAAACATATTCATGCGTCATTGAAGCATAAACGGTGTAACCACCCGTGGTGTGCAATACACCTTTTGGTTTGCCAGTAGAGCCCGACGTGTAGAGAATGAACAGCGGGTCCTCCGCCTTCATTTTTTCTGGTTTGCACTCTGCTGAAACCTTTAGTACCTCTTCATGATACCAAATATCTCGGTCGCTCACGAAATTTACAGGCGCTCCCGTGCGGCGGATGATCAGCACTTGCTCATCACCTTTGCATTTGGCAAGTGCTGCATCTGTGTTAGCTTTAAGCGGAATCTTTTTGCCTCCGCGTAAGCCTTCATCAGCGGTGATGATAAATTTGGAATCGCAATCCATAATACGCCCCGCCAAGCTTTCAGGCGAGAAGCCACCAAACACTACTGAGTGAACTGCACCAATTCGTGCGCAAGCTAGCATTGCATAGGCGGCCTCCGGAATCATCGGCATATAAATTGTGACGCGGTCGCCTTTTTTCACACCGTGTGCTTTGAGCACATTTGCCATGCGGCACACATGCTCGTAAAGTTCGCGGTAGGTTATTTTCTTGTCGTCATAGGGATTGTCGCCTTCCCATATTATCGCTGTCTGGTTGGCGCGCTTTTTTAAATGCCGATCAACGCAATTATAAGCAACGTTCAACAACCCGTCTTCATACCATTTGATCGAGACATTGGGATATTCAAAAGTTGTGTTCTTTATCTTGGTCGGAGCCTTAAACCAATCCAAGCGCTTGGCCTGTTTGCCCCAGAATTTTGAAGGGTTGTTGAGGGAGTCCGCATAAGACTTTTCATAACCCGCTGCATCCACCAGAGCACGTTTTTTCCAAGCTGCAGATACAGCATAAATTTTATCAGTCATGGCGTAAATTTCTCCAAAGAGGGTTGCTTTGCGCAATTGTTATTTGTTGGCGAGGACTATATCTTGCAAATCATGCGAACCACAAATCATTTTCTAAATTTCATGTTGCTGGGCTTGTTCTGGGGCATTTCGCCCAGTTTTTATAAACACCTGACCGAAATCAAAATGCCGGAAATGCACACAATTTTCTGGACAGGCATGGGCGTGGGCCTGATCATGTTTTGCGCATCGCTTTATCGTACAGGTATCGGTGGGATCGACAAACGCTTGATCATTTATGGTTTTGGCTGCGCGGCGTTAATGAACATTCCTTTCGGCCTCAACCTCTATCTCGCTGGATTTGTACCGCCAACAGAACTTGCAATCATCATAACAATGTCTCCGTTCTTCAACTACATCTTGGCGTTAATAGCGCGACATGAAAATTCTAGTCCCCGTAAGTTGGTAGCGATTTTTTTAGGATTTCTATCAACGTTGGTGCTCATCCTCTCGCGGCAAGGCACGTTCACCGGAGCAGTTTCTTGGCCACTTGTATACTCAATTTCAATTCCACTTTTGTATTGCGCTTATAATGCCTTCGCCGCGCGCGCTTGGCCCAAAGGTGCTGATACGATTCAAGCGGGCGCATATGAAAGCATTTGGTCTGGCCTGCTCATCTTGCCTTTTTTGCTCTGGTTCCAACCTTTCGCCGCAGCGGGCACACCCACCTTCACCCAGCATTGGCCGTTGTTGCTGATCACATTCATGTGGGTGGTTGAGCGCGTGGTCTATTTCGCACTCATCACGCAAAAAGGAGCAGTTTATACCGTGCAAGCCACATATGTATCCACGCCAGCTGCAGTCATCATTGGCGCATTGTTCTTCGGTGGCGGCACGGATGTTTGGCTCTGGGTGTCACTTGCCATATTGATGGTGGCGCTGTGGTTCAATAACACTGAGCATAAAGAAGTCATATCGCCAGCGGTCAATCCGGAATCACATCCGATCTAAGCCAAGCGCCAAACTGCTGTGCGTTTAATCTCAGTGTCTTCCAAATCGCGCGATACGGGCACTGAATACTCCGCAACTTTGATCAAGCGATCCTTGGGCAAATAGCTGCGCCCTGGATCACCGA
>JAYVPZ010000159.1:0-2215 GCA_043757105.1 Aestuariivirga sp.
CAACGTGGAGTCAGACATTTCGGTCACATACATGGAACCGTCCGGCAATGTGACGGGTCCTTCTGGCGCGCCGATGCCGGATGCAAAAATGCCTGATGCCATGGTGTGTCTTCTCCTGTTGTATTAGAAATTTTCTAGAGCCAGTTGCCGATATTTTCGACAACTTTCGCTGTCGATATTCCATAACGATCATGCAAGGTGGGAAGCGCACCGGCGTCCAGAAATTCGTCCGGCAAACCAATGTGGCGAAAGCGGCCTGAAAAGCCGTTACTAACCAAAATATGGGCCACGGCTTCACCAAGGCCACCAATGACCGTGTGATTTTCTGCAACCACAACAGCGCGACCAGGCTTCATGGCCTCGCGCAGAATACTGTTGGCATCAAGCGGCTTGATGGTTCCAACGTGCAGCACGGCCGCCTTGGTTCCTTGCTCTAAAAGTCGCTCTGCGGCTTGAAGCACGCGCATGGTCATGATGCCACTAGAGATGAACAGAACGTCACTCCCATCAACCAACAGTTTCGCCTTGCCAATTTCGAATGTGTAATCGTATTTATCCAGCACCAATGGCACCTTGCCGCGCAACAGCCGCAAATAAACCGGGCCCTGATGTGCCGCAATCGCAGGAACGGCCTGTTCAATTTCAAGCGCATCACAAGGGTCGATGATCGTCATATTTGGAAGGCCGCGGAAAATCGCCAGGTCCTCGGTTGCCTGATGACTGGGACCATACCCGGTTGTGAGGCCCGGCAAGGCGCAGGCAATTTTTACATTCAGGTTTTCTTCCGCAATGGCCATGCAAATGAAATCATAGGCTCGCCGCGATGCGAACACCGCGTAAGTCGTGACAAACGGCATAAAGCCTTCTCGCGCCATGCCCGCAGAGGCACCCATGAGCAACTGTTCTGCCATGCCCATTTGGTAGAAACGGTCGGGATAGGCTTGAGCGAAAATGTGAAGATCGGTATATTTGGCCAGATCAGCACTCATGCCCACAATCTCCGGGCGGGACTTTGCAAGTTCGACCAGTGCGTGGCCGAAGGGTGCGGTCTTTGTTGGCTGATCATCGCCGGCAATTGATGCGATCATAGCGGAGGTTTTCAGGCGTTCGCCGCCAGTTGACACCACTTGCCGTTTGAATTTATCGCGTTTCATGTGGTCATTCCTGCGTCAAGTTCCGCCATAGCGCGGCTCCATTCTTCTGGCTCTACGCGCAAGAAATGACTGCGCTCGCGGGCTTCGAGAAAATCCACCCCTTTGCCCATTTTGGTATCGCAAATGATGATGCGGGGTTTAGCCCCGGTGAAGGCCTTGGCCGTTCGGAAGGCTTTTGTGAGTGCTGGAACATTGTTGCCATCAACGCGCTGGACATACCAGCCAAAAGCTTCAAACTTTTGCTCCAGTGGCTCAAAATTCAGTATGAGTTTTGATGGTCCATCAGCTTGCATGTTGTTCACATCGACAATCGCGATCAGATTGTCTAGTTTGAAACTGGCAGCAGACATGGCGGCCTCCCATGTCGAACCTTCATTCAATTCGCCGTCGGACAACAGGTTGTAAACGAAACTCTCCGATTTCTTGCGCTTCAAACCAAGGCACATGCCTACGGCAATAGACAGCCCTTGGCCCAATGAGCCACCCGTGATTTCCATTCCCGGCGTGTAGGTGGCCATGCCAGACATAGGCAATCGACTGTCATCTGATCCATAGGTTTCGATTTCATCTTCAGGCAATACTTCCGCTTCGATCAAGGCTGCATAAAGGGCTATGGCGTAGTGCCCGATGGATAGCAGAAAGCGGTCTCGCCCCTCCCACTCCGGATCTTGCGGCCGATACTTAAGCGCATCAAAATAACAAACGGCAAGAACATCAGCAACGCCAAGCGCTTGGGCTACGTAACCTTGCCCCTGCACTTCGGCCATGCGCAAAGCGTGGCGCCTGATGTGATAGGCCCGCTGTTCGAGGCTGAGGTTTGAACGATGGTCAGTCATCTTAAAACACCCTGTCCGTAACAGGATCGATAAGTATGCAACGGTTCAAATCTGCTGCATAATCCAGCGCCGCTCCCTCTTCATGCACGTCGTGGGCGCCGAGTTCAGCCGTTACCGGAACGCCGCCAATGCGAGAGGTAACATAAGTCCGTGTCCCCGTTGGCTGGATGATATCTGCCGAGGCTTTGATGCGGATGAAACCAGGCGCCAACGCACCCTTTTCAG
>JAYVPZ010000160.1:0-8497 GCA_043757105.1 Aestuariivirga sp.
ACGCCATATGAGTTCATTTGCAAATGCTGGACAAATCAGCCGGAACGATTCAAATTAAACCCACTCCATCAAATGCCGGGACTGAACACCTAGACTTCAGTTTTATTCTTCATGGAATCTAAAACCAGTCTTAGTTCGTAGTCCCCCTCTATCCACTACAGTTTCTGTACTAGACTAGCACTGCCCCGTCGCCGCATAGTGACTCCGAGAGGTGAGATCATGTCAAACGACAGTTACAATCAATTTTGCCCTGTTTCCAAAGCGTGTGAAATTATCGAGCCGAGATGGACGCTGCTGATCCTCTGCGAAATGTGGCAGGGCTCCACGCGGTTTAACGAAATTCGTCGCGGTGTGCCCGGCATGTCACCCACTTTAATGTCAAAACGCCTGAAAGATTTAGAGCTGCGCGGAATTATCAATCGTATTGATGATCAAACGACCAATGAAATCCATTATACCATGACCCAAATGGGAAACGAACTTCAACCCATCATTCAGGCGCTCGGCAAATGGGCGCACCTTAATATTGATGCCGATGTGACGCTCGAAAAACTGGATGCGCGTTTGCTCATGTGGAACATGAGGCGCAAGATCAACACAGTCACCTTCCCAAAACAGCGGCGCACGGTCATTCAATTTACCTATGCAGAATTGCCAATAGATGAGCAGCGTTATTGGATTATCGCCAAGCCGGGCACGGCTGTTGATCTTTGTTCAGTTGATCCCGGATTTGATGTTGACCTGTATATTAACGCTGATTTGAAGGCCATGACGTCAGCTTGGATGGGTCTTTCAACTCTGAGGGCACAAATAGTAGCTGAGAAAATTATCATGATTGGCAACCGAACTCTGGCCGATACAATTGATCATTGGATGGTGCGCAGCTCTATGGCGATTGCGGCATAAGCGATCCATAAACTGTATCAGTTCACTCCAGAAGCTACACTGGCCAGTTGCTTCTGATGTCTCATAAGTTTGCTCAACCTAACAATGGAGTTGAGCAAATGAATCCGAACCAAGCATTATGGGAAAAAGGTGATTTCACCCGCATAGCAGCTGCCATGCGCGAAAGTGGTGAGGCGCTGGTCGAAAGTTTGAACATCACAAAAAGCATGAAAGTTCTCGATGTTGGCTGCGGTGATGGCACGACAGCAATCCCCGAAGCAAAACGTGGTGCCGATGTTTTGGGCGTCGATATCGCCAGCAACCTCGTTGCAGCTGGCAATAATCGCGCCAAGGAGCAGGGCCTCAACAATTGCAAATTTCAAGAAGGCGACGCATCCAATCTATCTGACTTGAAAGATCACAGTTTTGATCTTGTGGTCAGCATCTTCGGCGCGATGTTTGCGCCAAGGCCATTTGACGTGGCCAAAGAATTGGTGCGGGTGACAAAAAAGGGCGGCCGCATTGTCATGGGTAACTGGATTCCGGGCGATCCCACTTTGGTAGCGCAAATCTTGAAAATCAGTTCAGCCTATTCGCCACCACCGCCCGAAGGATTTGTCAGCCCGATGATGTGGGGCATAGAAGCCAATGTGATAGAAAGGTTCACCGCTGTTGGTGTTCCGAAGGCAAACATTGCTTTTATGCGCGATACTTACACGTTTAATTTTTCAGGAACACCATCCGAATTTGTTGCTACATTTCGAAACTTCTATGGGCCAACAATGAACGCCTTTGAAGCTGCGGAGAAAAATGGCAAGGCTGAGGATCTGAAGAAAGAGTTGGAAACGCTGTTCCACGGTCACAACAAAAGTGCGGATAAAAATAAGTCAATTATTCCAGCAACATTCTTGCGCGTGACGGTGATGATCGACTAGAGCGGAGTTACCTGTTACGGAGACTGAACAGCCCCGATCTCAATCCCATCGCATAAGTTTTATCAAAACTGAGAAAGGAAAAATTCGCGCATTGGCCTTTGTGGCGGCACAAAACGGACGGGCCTATGTAGCCAAGCTGCCTCAGCAAAAGGTTGCGCATACATTGGCGTGCGCAGCGGGAAGCTGGGGTTCGAGCACTCCTTAGTTTTTGATCCATTGCAGACTTTTTGTCGGTTCTGAAATTCTACTTTTCGGCGCTGCATTTAGGCGCGTTTCTGGAAACCACGGGTGATTTTCCACTGGCTCTATCTACATGTTGAACTGAGCTTAACTTGCCAATTTGTATAAATTATCTGTAAGGAACGCATTTGTCGGGCAATCTCGATGAACTGGAATTGCATTCAACAATTCGGACGGCCACCTTACCCGCCAAGCCACAGCCGCTAAGCCTTAAAATTGCAAGATATGCAGTTCTTGTCATTGACATGCAGAACGAATTTAACAGTTCGCCGCCGGCACTACGCAGATGCCAAAGGCCAAGTAAGAGTTGAGCTGACGTGTGCTCTATGAATGTTAATTAGCACCGTCAGATGATTGCGTGCGTTTTACTATCGGCAAGGTGGCAAGCCGCGCGCCCTTCATGTTTGACCATACGCAAAGCCGGTTCATCAACTTTACATTGAGAAATGGCTACCGGGCAACGCGTTGAGAACCGGCAACCGGGTGGCGGATTTCGCGGGGACGGAGGATCGCCCGCCAGCAAAATGCGGCGACGAGTTGATTCAATACGTGGATCGGGTGACGGCACGGCTGACAATAATGCCTGACTGTAGGGATGAGCAGGGTCGGCAAATAGAGGTCGTGTTGCGCCTTCCTCGGCCACTCGGCCCAGATACATGACTGTGACACCTGAGCAAATTTCACGCACGATGGCGAGGTCATGGGCCACAATTACAATTGTAAGCCCCAATCGCTTTTGAAGGTCGGAAAATAGATTTACAATTTGCGCCCGCACTGAAACGTCGAGCGCCGACAGTGGTTCATCGCAGACGAGGATAGATGGATTGAGTGCAAGTGCACGGGCTATCGACACGCGTTGCCGTTGCCCGCCCGAAAGAGAACGCGGCAAACGGTCAAGTACCGTCTTTGGCAAAGACACAAGATCGAGAAGCTCATCGACTTTCACGCGCCTCTCCGCAGCATTGCCGAGGCCATGAATGAGCAGAGGTTCTTCCAACGTCTGATACACGTTTTGGCGACGGCTCATGGAACCGAGTGGGTCTTGAAAAATAAACTGCACAGTACGGGCAAAGCCTTTGCGGTCGGCAGCTTGCCATTCTGCCCTCTCGCGCCCATTGATTTTGACGCTGCCTTCTGTCGCCTTTTGCAAGCCGACAATGGCCCGTGCCATCGTGGTTTTGCCACAGCCAGATTCACCAACAATACCGTGGAAAGCTCCGCTTGGAATTGAAAGATCAATGCCATCAACAGCACGCACCGCACCAGCTCCAGTTTTGAAATGCACTTTGAGACCCGAAACTGCGATGGCTGGGGTCTCAGTCATGGACAGCAATCCCTTCTGCTGCAATTACAATTGGACACGCGACGCGGTGATGCGTTGCATCGACACTGATGGTCTGCAAATGCGGACGGCACTTTCGGCAAGTAGGTTGAACCAACGCACAACGATCAGCAAAGCGGCAACCCTGCTCCAGTTTGATTTGGTTGGGTGGCAGGCCCGGAATTTCGCGGGCACCACTGGCCGTATCCGAACGAAAGTCTGGCACCGAAGCCAAGAGGCCCCGGGTGTAGGGGTGAACTGGCTTGGTCAACACATCCAACGCCGATCCCTCTTCAACAATCTGTCCGGCGTATAGCACAATCACGCGATTGGCGATTGCCGCCACTGCACCTATGTCATGGGTGATCAACACCACCGCGATGCCATCTTCCTTTTGAATCTGCCTGATGAGATCCAGAATTTGCGCCTGCACGGTTGCATCCAATGCGGTGGTCGGTTCATCGGCAATCAACACGCGGGGTTTGGATGCCAGAGCCAATGCAATCATCGCCCGCTGTAACATGCCTCCGGAGAGTTCATGGGGGTAGCGATCAAATCGATCTTCAGGGTCAGGAATTCCAGTCCGCTTAAGTAAGGATACGGCTTCCAATTTTGCCGCATCCGCTGACAATCCGGCATAACGCCTTGCCTGTTCGGCGAGTTGCGGCCCGATTTTTAGCATGGGATTAAGCGCACTCATCGGGTCTTGGAAAATCACGCCGAAATAGCGCCCACGCATGTCGGACAATTCAGTAGCGTTTAGCGCCAAGAGATTTTTGCCGTCTGCTTCTGCACTGCCTTTGAGATCAACCGCGACACCTTCCGGCAACAGGCCCAAGGGCCCCAGTGTCATAACGGTTTTGCCTGAGCCACTTTCGCCAACAATTGCAACCGTTTCACCCTCGTGAATGCGGAACGATGCGCCATCCACAGTCCGCACAGAAATTGTCGGTGTGAATAAATCGATTACCAGTTCATCGACGGCATAAAGGACGGAGCCTTGGCTCATGCCCGTCCCTCCGTAGCGTTTCGCGCCACCTCTTCGGCAGCCCGTTCCGCCTTGCGCCGCGCTAGAAGACCACCGCGGACAGCGCGAGGCACTTTCTGCAAGGCAAAGGCTTCACCAAGCAAATTGAAACTGACAACCACAAGCGTGAGTGCCAGACCGGGAATAACAACGAGCGACGGGTACTCCTCGACGTAGCTCATGCCATCGACAAGCATCTGGCCCCACTCGGGCGTAGGCGGCGCTACGCCCAATCCCAGAAAGCTGAGTGTGGCAATGGCCAACACAAGAGCACCCGCATCGGCACTGGCGTAAACCACCACCAGCCCCAGCACATGCGGCAGAATATGGCGCGTGAATATCCACACATGGCTTGCACCCATCACCCGCGCTGCTTCGATATAGGGTTGCTGCAATTCGGAGACGACGACAGCGCGGCTCATACGGGCATAATTGGCCCACCACGCTATGGTAAGCGCCGTCACCATTGACCAATAGCCTGTACCAAGAATACCGATCAGTGCCAAAGCAATCACCAGACTTGGTAGTGCCAGCACAATATCAATGATGCTGATGAGCACCAGCTCAGTGCGTCCGCCGACATAGCCAGCCAGCGATCCTATGACGACGCCGATGGCAAGGGCCGCCACCAGCACCACTGACATGGCGATCAAAGATGTCCGCGCACCGCCGATAATGCGGCTGAAAATATCACGCCCCAAATAGTCTGTGCCGAACCAGTGTTGGGCGCTGGCGCTCTGCAAAACAGCGTCATAGTCCTGTACAGCCGGGTCATGGGTCATGATCAGAGGTGCGAAAATGCCGATGAGAACGAAGATCAAAGCGGGCGTCAGAACAGCCCATGGCCAAGATTTGAGGACAGCGCTGTTCATGTGCTTCTCGCCCGGCGCAAGCGCGGATCGGCAAACACCGCGATCACATCCACAATGAGATTGACCGAGACAAAGAAGACCACGAACAGCATCAACACCGCCTGCATACCAATGAAGTCGCGGAACCGAATTGCGTCAATGAAGAATGAGCCAATGCCGCGAAGTGCGAATACAGTTTCAACCACAATGGAACCAATCATCATCAAAGTGAACTGCGCACCGAATGTAGTGAGGAAGGGCACGATGATATTGGGCAATGCCTCACGGACCAGCACCTGCTGGCGTGTAAGGCCCTTAGCAAAGCCAGTAGTTGCAAAGGGCCGCGACATGGCCTCCTGCAAATTCACGCGTACAACACGCGACAACACGGATGCTGGAAATAACGCGATGGTCACCCACGGCAGAAACCACGACGTGAACCCGGACATACCGAACGTCGGTACCCAGCCCAACATGACAGAAAATACAATCACCAATAACGCAGCAACAAAGAAGTTGGGTGTCGAAGCTCCGATCAAGGCCAGACCATGCAGCACGCGGTCGACGATGCCGCCATTGCTGACGGCACCCGCAATGCCAAACCCAAGTGAAATGAAAAATACCAGCACGCCACCACCAACCATCAAGGCCATCGTCACGGGAATACGATCGGAAAATTCCTGTGAGATAGGCTTTCCGGTGCGGAGTGAAATTCCTAAATCACCCGTGAGCGCTTTGCCCAGCCAATGCAGGTAGCGCAGCGGCAAAGGATCATTGAGACCAAGATCATTTGCGATGCGTTTGATCATCTCGCCATCAGCACCAGCCCCCGCAGCCCGTTCAGCAATAAGAGCGGCCACATTGCCAGGTGCGGCTGCCACCAGCGCAAAGGTAAGCGCGGTGGCCGCCAGCATCAAGAGCAGCGCAAGTGCTATACGGCGCAGCAGAGTCTTTTGCATGACCTAACCCCTGTTGTGCCGGATCAAGTCTTGATGGTCAGACCTTTGAAGGGCAAGTCATAGTCCGTCGCTGGCAAAGAGAAGTTCTCAACTTTTGGGTTATAGGCCCACAGACGTTGGGTCACGACCAGAGGACAGGTCGCTGTATTTGTGTGCAGCCAGTCATAGACCGCCTGCATGGCCACTTCACGACCCGCACCACCAGTTTCCAATGCAGTCTTCACAACAGCATCAAGATCAGGGTGGATATAGATTTTGCCGTCAGGGCCAGTGTCAGCAGCTGTGACAAATGAAGCCCCCATGCTACCGTGCGGATCATAGGGTGCACCATAGGTGGCAAAGAAAGCGAGATCATATTTGAAGGCCGGACGGCGTTCATGCATAGTCGCGTTATCCACCGACGAGACTTTTACTTTGAACCCGATCTCCGTGAGCTGGCCTTGGATCATTTCAGCAATGCGCTTTGACCCCGGCATAGACTCTTCCGAGACCAAGAAATCAATTTCCAATGCCGCACCAGCCTTGGTGAAGCCTGAAGCATCTCCCGCCCAGCCACCATCAGTCAAAAATTTCTGGGCCGCTGCCACATCGCGCTTTGGCACGTCATGGCGTTTGCCCGGTGTTGGCACAGTGGCTGGAAACACATCAGCAATCGGATCAGCAAAGCCTTCAAACAACACCTTGGCAATCGCAGCACGGTCCACGCCAACGTAGATGGCATCGCGAACGGCCTTGTCCTGCATGATGGGTGATTTTGGTGAATACCCAAGCAGCGTGGTGGCTGTGCCCGCTTCGGCAACGACTTTCATGCCGTCCTTTTCTAAGGCACGGGCTCGGCGCGGTGAAAGTGGAGCAACCCAATCGCCACCAATCACATCCAGATCACCAGCACGTAAGCCATTGGCGCGGGCCAACTCATCCGGCACCACTTTCAATTCCATTTTGTTGAAAGATGGTTTTTCGCCCCAGTAATTTTCATTGCGCACCAAAACAGTAGCGGCACTATCGAAGGACTCGACGATCCAAGGGCCTGTGCCAATAGGTGCAGTCTGCTTGCCCGCCGCATCAACGGCCTTGGGTGAGAGGAAGCGCACCGGACGCACAATCGTAAGTTCTAGTTCCGCCACCGGAACCGGACGCTTCAATTTGACAGTGATCTTGTTGGGAGCATCAATGACAATGCCCTCAAAAGCATCAGAAATGCCGATCCATGAGAAGTCGGCAACGCCCATCCAGCGCTTCAAATTCCATTCAGCAGCGGTGGCATCAAATGGTGTGCCATCCGAGAACTTGACACCTTCACGGAGATCAAAGCTGATCGACTTGCCGTCATCTGCAATTTTCCATGCCGTGGCAAGACCGGGCTCCAATTTGCCATTGGGGCCATACTGTATGAGCGCATCGAATACGACGGTGTAGGAACTGAGTGTTGATACATTCTGCAAAAGATCAAGATTGCCGGTCTCCCCGGCTATCGCCACCTTCAGAGTGCCACCATCCGCCGCCAGAGCCACACGTGGAAAAACCGATAGAAATGCAAGTCCGGCGGAACCTGCAAAGAGTTGTCTGCGATCAAGTTTTAACATCATTTCCTCCTGTTTATTTGTTTTCAATTTCTAAGACGCTAGTTCTGGTTTTCAAGAATGTTTAAATCGTGTTGAAGTGGCGTTCTGCCTTCTCATCAATGATGATGACCTTCAGGTTCCTTCATCTCGAATGGTAGAGTCATCATCTGTGTCTTGGAATTCAGCACCAGCTTTGCTGTGAACTCATGTGGTTCGGCGGGTGCAACACTGCTTTCATAAGTTTTTGAATCTTGAGTGGCCTTCAACGGCAATTTTTCCTTGGCCTTGCCGCGATCAATGATGACAGTCGCTTGCAGACCCTTTGCTGCTTTGGACAGCGAGAGCCGGAACCGTTCGCCATCTGGAGTATCCACAATAGCAAGTTCTCCATTGGCAATTTTGCTATTCACGATGAAGGGCTCTGGCGCATGGTGTGGCGCATGGGCAAGCTGTGCCAATTCAAAGGGGCTGGTTCCATCGGGTGGCGCAAAGGTAATGGTAGCCGTGCGTAAAGCTGAAATATGTCCCAACAATTCGCCGCGCAATTGCTCTGCAAGCTTGACCCCTGCACTCATCGACAATTTATTGTCAACAGATATGGCAACATCTGTATGCAGCCTGTGGCCCAGCCACCGCGCCCGCGCGCTCACAATTTTTATGCCCTTCACGTGCTCGGCTGCATGTTGAATTTCATCAACGATGGCAGGTTCAACA
>JAYVPZ010000161.1:0-8487 GCA_043757105.1 Aestuariivirga sp.
AGTGTGATCATTTGATCGTCAATATTGCGACACAGCCCTACAACTTTTGTGGGCTTTCCGTTCGGCGACGATATTTTCCAGACTCGCTACCGGGTAAAAACCAAAGCTGGCAACTATTCATGGATCGAAACAGCAGCAGGTTTAGTGCGCGACCCCGCAACCGGAAAGCCCACAAAAGTCGTAGGCCTATGCCGCAACATTGACGACCAAATGATCACTCTTGATCGGTTGAAGAATTCTGAACTGATGTTAAAGCGCACACAAGCCGTGTCCCATCTTGGAAGCTTCAAGCTGCGTGTTGAAAGTGGCGTCTCTAGATTGACTGCTGAAATGGCAGCGCTTGTCGGTTTGGCCAACGCCATGGTGCATCCTAATCTTGATACATTCATTAAGATGATTGAGCCGGGTGACCGCGAAAAATTCATCGAAGGCATTGAGCTTGCCAAACTTGGAAATCAAATCAAGAATCTTGAAATTGCCGTGAAAAAGAAATCCGGCGAACTCGAATATTTTCAAGTGACGATGGACCCAGAGCGCGGCAGCAACGGGCAGATAGAAGCCATTTTTGGCGCATGCCAATGCGTGACTGAACGCAAAGCGCTAGAAAACAAATTCCAACAAGCCCAGAAAATGGAGGCCGTGGGCCAACTCACAGGTGGAATCGCACACGACTTCAATAATTTGCTGATGGTGGTGATGGGCAACCTTCAATTGGTGGAGCAACTGGTCAAAGGCGACGAGCGTGCCCTAAAGCGTATCCGCGCGGCTATTGAAGCATCAGAAAAAGGTTCAGACCTTACGAGGCGAATGCTCGCTTTCTCGCGCCAGCAAACACTCCAAAACAAAGAACTTGAAGTCAATACACTTCTTGTCAAAATGCAAGATCTTCTACAACAGGCCGTCAGTGCCACGGTTGATCTCAAGATTATCCCAACAGCGGATTTGTGGCCGGTTAAGGCTGATCAAACCATGCTTGAAACTGCCATTCTTAATCTCACAATTAACGCGCGCGATGCAATGGCACCCAAAGGCGGCAGCTTAATCATCGAAAGCCAAAATCGATCATTGGATGAAGTCTATGCCAAGGCCAATGAAGAAGTAACGCCTGGTGACTATGTCGAAATCTCAGTCACTGACACTGGCACAGGCATTGCTCCCGAAAATATCGAAAAGGTATTCCAACCTTTTTTCACAACCAAGGGACCAGAAGCCGGATCAGGTCTGGGCCTTTCAATGATTTATGGCTTTGTCAAGCAGTCGGGTGGCCATGTTAAAATCTATTCGGAAGTCGGCCACGGCACATCAGTCAAACTTTATCTACCAAGATTAAAAACGACATCAAAAATTGACGTGATTAAGCGCCCGGCTGAACTGCAAGAACACTTATTGCGTGAGCTCGGCGCAACCGTAGCAGAACCGATATCAAATGCGCCTACACGAAAATTAAAGGTCCTTGTCGTCGAAGATAATAATTCAGTACGTGAAGTGGCAGCAGCCATGATTGATGAAATGGGTTTCGAAACTTTGACCGCCACCAATGGTCATGAGGGTCTTCAGATGATTGATGATCATCGCGATATTGATCTCGTACTTTCAGATGTGATCATGGCAGGCGGCATGAATGGCCCAGAGCTGGCAGCTAAAGCTATTAAATTAAGACCCGATCTCAAAATCCTGTTCATGTCCGGCTATGCCCCAGGCTCTGTGCGCCAAATGCAAGATTTGCCCGACACAATTGAATTGGTGAACAAGCCTTTTACCCGAAACGACTTAACCGAGAAAGTTAAGAAGGCCCTAGCGGCCTAAATCCGCCGCCATCCTCGTGCTTTACCTTGCGCCAGCAAAGCCGCAGCCAAGACTTCAACATCCTTGGCCGCAGCTTCGAGCGCAGCGTCATCACGCGAACGCAAGACGAGATTCGTTGCAAAACCTTGCGGTGTTTCGAAGGGGTATGACCCTATCGTCACTTTGCTATTACGTCCCTGTATTTCACCAAGTGGCTTGGCCACATCCCCCTCGCCCCCTTGAAACTCAATCGTGACCGACTTTGCGACAGCGCCCTTCACCAATTGCGATGCCAATGAATTCATCATCGCTTGCATAATTTTTGGAATACCCGCAATCACAAACACATTGCCAATCCGAAAACCCGGTGCTTTTGAAATCGGATTATCAATCAGAGCGCCACCTTCAGGAACCCGCGCCATGCGCATTCGCGCCTCATTGGCTTCTCTCCCCATTTCTTTAAAGTATGCGGTCAAAATAGCCACCGCCTCTGGATGATGTGAAATCCCCACGCCAAAAGCCTTGGCCATGCAATCAGCAGTTATGTCATCATGCGTTGGTCCTATGCCGCCAGTGCTGAAAACATAGGTATAACGGGCACGAAGCGCATTCACCGCTGCCACAATATCGGCCTCATCATCGGCCACAACCCGCGCTTCCATAAGTTCAATACCAAGTGCCGACAAATAATCGGCAATAAAACCAAGGTTCTTATCCTTGGTGCGCCCAGATAAAACCTCATTGCCAATCAACAAAACAGCGGCGGTGGGTGTATCTATCATCTTCGACCTCTCATTTTATTATGCACTGCCACACATTGACCCAAACGCAAACCCCTGACAAAATGACAAAATGACCAAGACCCAAACTTCAACCCGCATAAAACTCCACGGCCCCGAGGCATTCGCGGCTATGCACAAGGCAGGTAAGCTAACGGCAATGGCGCTTGATGGTGTGACTGAGTTGGCAAAGCCCGGCGTTACGACTGAGGCGATTGATGAATATTTTATGGATTTTGCTTCCACTCACAATATTTTGCCGGCCACACTAAATTACCGTGGCTACCGTAAAGCCTGCTGCACATCGATCAACCATGTTGTCTGCCACGGTATTCCGAATGATAAGCCTTTACGCGAAGGCGACATCGTTAACATTGATGTCACCTATATTGTTGATGGTTGGCATGGTGATGCAAGCCGCATGTACGCTGTTGGCGAGATCAGCCGAGCTGCCGAACGCTTAATTGATGTAACATATGAAAGCTTGATGCGCGGCATTGCTGTTGTCAAAGCTGGTGCACATTTAGGCGACATCGGACATGCCATTCAATCTTATGCAGAAGCTGAGCGTTGTTCAGTGGTGCGTGATTTTTGTGGGCACGGGCTTGGCCAAGTGTTTCATGATCACCCCAATGTGCTGCATTACGGCAAACGTGGTGAAGGTGTGGAGCTCAAAGCCGGAATGTTCTTCACAGTTGAGCCAATGATCAATCTGGGTAAGGCCCACGTTAAAATTTTAAGCGATGGCTGGACAGCCGTTACGCGAGATCGTTCACTTTCAGCGCAGTTTGAACATTCCATAGGTGTAACTGAAACGGGTTGTGAAATTTTCACGCTCTCTCCAATGGGGATTGATCGACAGGCGGCTAAAATCTAAAATGACCAAAGGCCTTGAAGATGCGTCCGGCATAATCGGTTATCTTGGCCATAGAGAAAGGCTTCGCGAACGTTTTACCATTGGCGGCACCGAAGCCCTGCCAGATTATGAATTGCTTGAAATGGTTTTGTTCCGCGCCATCAAACGTGGCGACACAAAGCCAATTGCAAAAGCATTAATCGCACGTTTTGGAAGTTTTGCAGAAGTCGTGAGTGCGGCACCTGAACGTCTGATGGAAATCAAAGGTGTTGGCCCAGCCGTGGCAACCGAAATCAAATTAATCCAAGCCGCAGCCCTCAGGCTATCGCGCGGAGCAGTGATCAACCGCCCTGCGCTGGGCAGCTGGAAAGCCATTATAGATTACTGTCATTCGGCTATGGCTTTTCAAGAAGTCGAAAGCTTTCGACTGCTGTTTATTGACAAGAAAAACCAACTGATCGCTGATGAAGTTCAACAGACTGGCACCATCGATCACACTCCAGTCTATGCGCGTGAAGTTATTAAGCGTGCGCTTGAACTTTCAGCAACAGCGATAATTTTGGTGCATAATCACCCCTCGGGTGACCCCACGCCATCTTTGGCCGATATTGAAATGACCAAGCGTATTGTCTCAGCTGGAAGCCCTCTTGGTATTTTGGTGCAAGACCACATCATCATCGGCCGGATAGGTCACACCAGTTTCAGGAATTTGCAACTGATCTAACGAAGTTTCGCTTTGATCTCCGCCAAGGCTTCAGGCGTATCTGTATCCAATAATATTCCATCATGCGTCACAGCAATTTCAACAATCTGTTCGCGCCGTGCTTCAATCAAACTTCGCGCACCTCTATCACCAGTTAAAGTCATCAAATCAGCGAAGTGCTCCTGCCCCCACAAAACCGGATTACCCAATTTACGTCCGAGCACAGGGGCCACCAGTGAACGACCTTCAACCACACTAAAGGCCGCAATCATGCGGTTCAGATCAGCCGCTTCAATCAAAGGCATGTCGCCTAAGCAAACAAAAGCCGCATCGAACTCTTGGGCAGCCGCGATGCCCGCACGAACCGAAGTGGAAAGGCCCTGTGCATAGTCTTCATTATAAACAAAGCGAACTTTATGATCCTTCAAAGCAAGTTGAATCTCAGCAGCTTGATGCCCCGTCACCACGATCACTTCATCAATTGCAGTTCCGACCAACTGATCAATCGTATGCTTGATCAAAGCTTGTCCATTGAGCTCGGACAATAATTTGTTTGATCCCATACGGCTCGAAAGCCCCGCCGCCAAAACGACTGCTGCAATGCGCGGTGCGGTCATTGAGGATATCTTCCCCTCACGCGGTTGCGGGCGAGATTTAATTTCAGCCAGCAACCCACCTGCCCCCATATCCATTAGGTCGGAAGGTGTTAGATCAATGCCAGCCATGATGCGTTCCAACACCCAATCGAAACCATTTGTGTTGGGTGAACGCGCGCAAGACGGAACGCCAATCACTGGCGTACAGTTAAGCACACCCAACATCAGCAAATTGCCTGGATCAACAGGAATGCCCACATGTTTGACCAAACCTCCCGCACTTACCAGCGCTGCCGGAACAACATCGGCACGATCAACAATTGCAGATGCTCCAAACAATAAAATCAGATCAATATCTTTCAGTGCACGAATTTCACACGCCAATACATCTTGCGCATGATGGCAAACAATGACTGAAGCTAATGCGCCACCTAATGATGTTACCCGGTCTCGAATGGCCGTTTCGGATTTCATAACAATCGAGTCTTTCGTCTGCGGCAACCTCGTGATGATCAACCCAACCCGCAAAGACTTAAACGATGCGACTGACGCTAATGGATTCGCCCCAACTATTGTTAAAGCTTTTTCTAAAATCTCGCGCGGAATTGCAAACGGGATAATTTTTACAGTGGCTAACATGTCACGCTTAGCCACCCGTGCAAAAGTAGGAAGTGTGGCAATCGTCAGGCTTTCATGCAGATGATTGATCTGGCGCAGCCTAACTTCATCAACCAACAAAACGCCAGCGCGTTCAGCATAAATATTTGCACGGCCCGTAAAAGCCTCTTGGGCAGATGTATTCGAACCGCACATCGCAAGTGACAATCGTTGCGCCGCTTCGTCTTCCGGAACATCCCCAACGTTGAGTCGAGCGGCAACAACGTTCAAAACATTTTCAGCTTGCAGCGATTCAATATCGGCTTGAGATAGCGTCTTGCCCTTCTTTAATGTGAATCCGTTAAGCTTCACAGCATGCGCAAGCACACAGCCCAAAGCTTGATCAACCGCAATCGCACCAAACTTCATTATCCACCCAGACGCAATAATTGAGTCATTTCGGCCATAATCGAAATCGCAATCTCCGGCGCACCCACAGCCCCAATCTTCAATCCAATCGGCCCATGAATGCGGGCCAGCTTTGAATCATCAAATCCAGCGGATTTCAATCGTTCCATCCGCGTGCCTTGCGTCTTTTTTGAACCTAAAGCACCAATATAAAACACCTCTGACTTCAACGCCAGCTCTAGCGCCGGATCATCAATCTTTGGATCATGCGTGAGCGCAACAAAACCTGTTCGCGCATCAAGACCCAGCGTCGGTAAAACATCTTGAGGCCAGTCTTCAATCAAAGTCACATTTGGAAACCGAGCGCCCGTCGCAAAGGCGCCGCGCGGATCGATGATCGTCACATCATAATTCGCCGCCTGTGCCATGGGGATGATGCTTTGTGCAATGTGCACTGCACCAATGATCACCAGCCGCAGCGGCGGATTATGGATGGCAACAAAACTCTCACCGGCTTCGGATTTCTCAATACCCGACTGATCAAACCGAAATCGCTTCTCCAAAGCCTCGTCCGCTTGTGCCCGCTCCACAACATGTTGTACACCGGAACCCAACACAGTTACGACAGCAACTGAATGTCGAATCTTCCGCGCTTTCAAAATCGCATCTAAAACTTCAGCTTTCACAAAAGCGGCTCCACATAAACCCGTATTTTACCGCCACAAGCCAGCCCCACTTTCCAAGCTGTCTCGTCTGCCACGCCAAAATCCAAAATCCGTGGCTCTCCGGTTTTCATCACATCCAACGCGTCGGTAATAACTGCACCTTCCACACAGCCTCCCGAAACCGAACCCATAAAATTGCCGTCGCCATCGATCACAAGCTGGCTGCCCACGGGTTGTGGCGCTGACCCCCAAGTTTCAATAACCGTCGCCAAAGCCACCTGCCGCTTTTGCCCCAACCAATCCGCCGCCGTCTCCAAAACTGAATGATCCATTTCCTTACTCCTAAACCAATTGTGATTTGCCAGCGTAACAAAATCAAGACATCATAATTCAAAGCGAGAAAATATCATGACCCGATTTCTGATTTCAGCTCTTATGTTGGTTTTTCTGCTGGCACCAGCGGGTGCGCAAAGCGTTTCGCCGAAAGACCAGTCAGCACTGCAGGCAGTCATATCTGGCCAATTGGAAGCGTTTAAAAAAGATGATGGCAAAGCGGCCTTTTCTTATGCCGCTCCTTTCATTCAAGGTATTTTTCAAAATCCTGAAGCTTTCATGGCCATGGTGAAAAAAGGTTACGGGACGATCTACAAGAATTCAAACTACAAATTTGGCGAACTGGTTATCGATCCGATCGGACGCCCAGTTCAACATGTCATTTTAACTGCGCCAGACGGCACACGACACGAAGCCATCTATGTTTTGCAACCTCAGCCTGATGGCAGCTGGAAGATCGCTGGCGTGCGGATGATCGAGCTACCCAGCGTTGATGCCTAAAAATTAACGATCCATATTTTAGAAATAGGGGATGAAAAAACTCATCCCCTTTTTTCCTGTTACCGCCATCATCGCGCTGGTCGCCGCCATTGAATATACCCAAGGTCGATTGCTGATCTGCAAATGCGGTTATGTCAAACTCTGGGAAGGCGTGGTCAACAGTGCTGACAATTCTCAACACATCTCCGATTGGTATTCACTGTCCCATATCATCCACGGCTTTATCTTTTTCAGCTTATTCTGGTTGATCGCGCGTGAATGGTCACTAGCCCAACGCCTGCTCGCCGCAACAATAATCGAAGGTGGTTGGGAGCTCTTGGAAAACTCGTCCTTCATAATCGACCGTTACCGCGAAGGCACAATTTCGCTGGATTATTTCGGCGATAGCATCATCAATTCCACCTGCGATATTGGGTTCATGATTATCGGCTTTTTCATCGCATCCAAACTGCCGTGGAAAGTCACCCTCGCCGCGGCAATCACCATGGAATTGCTGGCGCTTTATGTCATCCGAGACAATTTGACCCTCAATGTAATCATGCTACTTTATCCGATCGCAGTGATCAAAAATTGGCAGGCGGGAGCTTAAAGAGCTCCCACCCAACTTTAATTTACGGCTGGCGCTCACAAGTGATCGAATTGAACGCGTAGCAACCTGGCCCTTTGCAGAACTTGCCATTGCCAATAAAGCGCGATGGCTTCGCTCCGGGTGGAATTGGCGATGATTGATCAAAGTCTGTTGCTTCGTCATAACCCTTTGCATCGCAGAATGCATCTGCTGCATCTTGGCCACAGCCACTGCCCTTGGTCTCACAATAATTCAGGCGGTAACCCTTAATCTTAGGTTTGAAATATTCACGCTCATCAGCACCGCTCCCCCCGCCGCCTGGAGGAGGCAATGGTGGTGGAGGCGGAGGCGCATCGAACTTTTCACAGGTGATATAAACAAAGCCATCACATTCTGGGCCGTTACAAACTTGGTTAGAGGTTTGCACGATCGTTGGTGTTAATGACCCAATATTCGGATCTTCTTGTGAATCATTGGATTGCAAAAAGCCCTTTGTCTGGCAAAAATAATCAGCTGCAGGCTTACCGCACTGACCACCCCAAACCTTACACCAATCGACGCGGTAGGGGCCAGCTTTTGGCTTTATAAAAGTCTGCTCCGATGCCTGAGCGGCACCAAACATCAAACTGAGACCAATAAGTCCACTTGTAAACCAAATTAAAGTCTTCATCAGACACTCCATAAATGGCCCCCGCC